>JAHFVB010000177.1 GCA_023264755.1 Mycobacterium sp.
GACCCGGTCAGCGGACACGAGATCGTCGCCAAGGACGGGCGCTACGGCCCATACGTGACCGAGATCCTGCCCGCGCCGCCCGAGGAGCCCGAGGACGGGGCGCCGGCCAAGAAGGCCAAGAAGCCGACCGGACCCAAGCCGCGCACCGGTTCGCTGCTGCGCACCATGGACCTGGAGACGATCACCCTCGACGATGCGCTCAAGCTGCTGTCGCTGCCGCGGGTGGTCGGCGTCGACCCGGCCAACGGCGAGGAAATCACCGCCCAGAACGGCCGCTACGGTCCGTACCTGAAGCGCGGCACCGACTCTCGCTCGCTGGCCACCGAGGACCAGATGTTCACCATCACCTTGGACGAGGCGCTGAAGATCTACGCCGAGCCCAAGCGTCGCGGTCGGCAGGGGGCGGCCACCCCGCCGCTGCGCGAACTGGGCAACGACCCCGTCTCCGGGGCTCCGATGGTGATCAAGGACGGCCGCTTCGGTCCCTACGTCACCGACGGCGAGACCAATGCCAGCCTGCGCAAGGGCGACGACGTGCTGTCGATCACCGACGCGCGGGCTTCGGAGCTACTCGCCGACCGGCGGGCCCGCGGCCCGGTGAAGAAGAAGGCCCCGGCCAAGAAGGCGCCTGCAAAGAAGGCCGCCAAGAAGGCGCCGGCGAAGAAGGCCGCCAAGAAGGCCTAGTGCGGCTTTCGTGCGTACCCGTCAGCGAACGTTGTCGGCGCGCACTCGTTACGAATTTGGCGCCATTCTGGGTCCGCGGCATGGATTACGCTGGTCTTCAATTGCGTCGGTAGTATTCGTTCAGCGAACGACTGATGCCGTCGGCGTGTCCAACTGATGGGGCGGACTGGGAGGGAGTGCTGATGACCGTGCCCCCTGCGGGTGGCTGGCAGCAGCCTCGGCCCGACCTCGGCCCAGCGGGTCAGGGGTATCCGGGACCGCAACCGCCCTACCCCGGCGCGGGGGCTCCGCAGCAACCGTACGGCGGGCCTCCGGCTGGTTCGTGGCCGGCGCAGCCGGGCTACCCGCCCCCGGGGCCGCCGCCCAAGGGCAATCGACTGAAGTGGATCCTCGGTGGCTTGGCCGTGCTGTTGGTCATCGGGTTGGCGGTGACGACGACGTTGTTGGTGACGCGGGGCGACAAGTCTCCTACGCCCGGATCGACCAGCGCGCCAAGCGATGTCGCGAGTGCGAATGACACGGGGCCGGTGTCGATCATTACGGTTGAGCCGACGTGTACTGCGTACAACACGGTCAACAATGCGGTGGCCGCCGTGCAGAGCAACGGCTGGGGCGAGAATAGGGCCAGCCTCGGGCCCGTCGCGCAATGGACTTCAGATCAACGTACGCAGGTCGAGGCAGTGGTGGCTGCTTTGCGCAAGAACGCCGATCAGCTTGTGCCACTTGCCAAACAGACGCCACACCGATTGGTCCGTGAACTGTACGAGCAAATCATCGCCTACGAGCGCGTTTACGTGGACAGCATCGCGAGCTATGACCCTCGTGACAATTCACTCGCGGACACATTTGTGAATGCGCAGGTCGCCGCCGTGTCCCTGTGCAATACGATTGAGAACGGATCGGCGGTTCGTGCGACGGTGGGTCCGGCTGCGCCACCGACGTCGCCTGCACCAGTGGGTGATCCCGCCAACCCGCAGCGGTTCGTGACCAAATCGGACGCTACTTGTCAGGCATGGATCCCGAGGGAAGACAAGTTCGTCGCCGACACCGATGCCTGGAGCAAGTTCGATTCCGGGATCCCCGCCACAAGTTGGTCCCCGGAGCAGCGGGCCGCAAATGAGGCGGTGTTTCCGGTGACGGCGGCCTACGCAGATGCAATCGAAAAGGCTGGCCGTTCCAGCGGAAATCCTGTGCTGGAGGACTTTGCAGTTGCTGCCGCGCTCTACATGCGCGCGTGGGTCGCCGTAGGAACCAATTTCGTGCGGGCGGACGGCTGGCTTGATGCGACGGGCGCTCGATTCGGCAATGTGGTTACGGGCGCGTGCCAAGCCGTAGGGAGCAGCTAGAAATGTCTCTTCCGCGACCGACAGACGGTTACAAGGGGCAAATGACCACGCCCCCCGACGCGTGGCCGGACGCCGATGAGGACGCATTGCAGTCGCACGCAGACGACCTAGGGGCAAAACAGACTCAGCTTCAGAAACCGCTCGACAAATGGCGCCTGACTCGCACCCAAATCTTCGACGGAAGTACTTGGTTTGGTTCTGCATCGAAGGGCGCATCTGCGGCGGTCGACGCACGTATCAATGCGATGCAGTCCATTGATGACGACTTGACCAAGGCCATTGGCTTCTTCCGCAAGGCAAGTGAGATCGTGCGCAACGCAAAGCAGCACATCATCGCTATCTGCAATCAAGCGCAGCAGGAGATCGAAGACCTTGCCAATCAGGATTTCCAGGAGGACTCCGATCGGCAAACCGCGATCAAGGCGATCGTGGACGCAGCGCACCAACTGAACACCGCCACTGTGGCTGCTGCGGCCGCCGCCGTAGGTGCAGGGCAGGAGTTCTCCTTGCCGCCCATACCCGCTCAGATTGGGCCGCCATTGCCGAATCAGGGGGGCGGGGAGAGCGGGCCCGGCGGACCACTAGGGGTCCGCACTCCAGGGTCTGCTGCGCCGGCCGGCTTCGGAGGGCGTGGCAACGGTGAGACAAAGAACTTGGTCAACCAAACCACGCGCCCCTCGGTCGACTCGGACTCGGCGGCCGACAAAGACCAGGGCGGCAGCAAGATGCAGAATGCGGTCAACCAGCCGCCAGCGGCTGGGACCACTCCAGGCGGCACGCCCGCGCCCGGCAGCGCACCAGGCACGCCGCCTAGCCCTGCAGCATCGCCGCCGCCTCCCGCAGGGCAGCCAGCAAAGACGACGGCTGAGAGCTCCGGAGTGTCGAATGTGCGCACTCCGGCACCCGCAGTTGGTCCGCAGTTGGGTGGAAGCCCATCGCCGGTGAGTCCGAATCCCTCGCCCGGTATGTCGAGTCCTGGGCCAGCGGTTGGGCCGAGTCCCAAGACCACTGGCGGAATCGCGCCATCACCGATGAGCAGTCAGGGGCCGTCCGGAACGGCCGGGCCAGGGCCAAGCACGCCGGGCTCGCCCTCGACTGGCCCAGAAAGCGGGGCCTCGCCCGGTAACCCGGCGGGTGGACATCCACAAGATGCGAATGCCAAGCCGACTGCTGCGGGTGGGCAGGGTCCGTTGACTCCGGCTCAGCAGCAGGCGGTGCCCGGTGATTTGGCCAAGGGTATGGCCAGTGGTGGTGGTCAGCCGCTGCCGTCGAACCCGATGGTGTCTCCGGCGTCGGCGGTGAGTATGCCGGTGAATCCTCAGGTGCCCGTCGATGCGCCGCCACCAGCTGCGGCTGGTCCGGGTGCCTCGGGTTCGGGTGGACTGCCCAGCGGCGGCGGCTTCTCCGGCGGCGGGGGAGGGTCGGCGTCCCCGCCCATGGGCGGGGGTACCCCGGCGATGCCGCCGCCGATGCCGCTGGGTCCCCCAGCGACCCCGACTCCGGCCGCACCGCTGGGCAGCGGTGCTCCCGGTGCTGGGGTGGGCGGCGGGCCGGCGGGTCCGAACGTCAGCCCGGCTTCGACGACCGCCACTGGCGGTGGGGCGATGGCAGCACCGGTGCCGGTGTCGGCCGCGCGGCAGGAACGCGACGCGATCGCCGCCTCGGCGGCGGCGGGAGCGGCGGCGCGGCGCGGAAAGGGCAACGACCCGTTGACGCTGGCCCGGCGGGTCGCCGCGGCGCTCAACGTCGGGGTGATGGACTTCGGATTCTTCTGGGTCACCGGGCTGTGCACCGACGGGACCATCGTGGTGGCCAACAGTTACGGGCTGGGCTACATCCCCGAAGGGGTCAACCTGCCCATCCAGATTCACCTGGCCACCGCCGATGAGACGATCCCGCCCAGTGAACGGGCCAAGTGGGCGACCTATCCGATGCTGGCCGTCCAAGGGTGGGCCCAAGCGCACGAGCAGAAGTTGCGTGCGGTGATCGCGACCGAGGCTCAGTTCGCCGACTTCGACCCGGGCACGGCCAAGGTCGTGCTGCGCCCGGATGACATACCCGACACCGGCAAAATGGAGGGCCGTAGCCGTTTGGAGGTCATCGCCCCCGGAGCAGCAGCCCGGCTGGCGGCCGTCGGGGATGCCGCGCTGGTGGAGTTGCTCCCACCACCACCGGCGGACACCCAGGCCCCCACCGATGAATCGGCGATGAAGTGGTTCGAGTTGTGCAAACCGTTGATGAGCACCATGCCCGACCGCGGCGCCGCCCACCTACAAGCCTTCGTCGCCTACGCCGAACACGCCCAAGAACTCGCCCTGTACCGCGCCCACATCGCGCCCGACGCCACCACCCAACGCGCCGCGATCGCCGACTGGGTCTACTGGCAACACCTCAGCGTGCTCATGACAGACGCCCTCAGCGCCGACGCAGCGGTGTGAATGTAGTGGGCTTCGTGGTTACGTGGCCTTGTGGCGGGGAAAGCTGAAAGGCCCGGTTGCTGATGGTACCGATGACTACTAGGAGGAAGTGTCGATGAGCGTGCCGCCTACCGGTGGTTGGTCGCCGACACCTCCGCCCGACTCCGGCCACCAGGGACCTTGGTACCCGAACCCTCCTACGCAGCAACCGGATCCCGGTCCGCTGGGTCCGTGGCCTCCGCAGCAGGGCTACCCGTCGCCGGCGCCGCCGAGAAGCGATCGCGTCAAGTGGTTGCTTGTGGGCGTTGTCCTGGTTCTGGTGGTCGGAATTGCGGTCACCACCACGTTGCTCCTTAGGAGCGATGAAACGGGTGGCAACGGAACCGCAACTGCAAAGCCTGGATCATCAAGTGCACCAAGTGATATCGCCAGTGCAAACGACACTGGGCCGGTCTCCATCATCACCGTTGAGCCTACCTGCAGCGCCTACTACGCGATCAACAACGTGGTGGCCGACGCCCAGGAGAAGGGCTGGGGCAATGACCGTAACTCGCTCGGCCCGGCATCGCAATGGACACCGGAACAGCGCACGCACATCGAGTTGGCCAGCGATGCGATGCGCAGGGCGGCCGATCAATTGGTGCCGTTGGCCAAGCAGACACCGCACCGGGTGGTTCGCGAGCTATACGAACAACTCATTGCCTACTGGCGTGCCTACGTGGCCGCAGTGCCTACCTACACCCCTAATGACAATTACCTTGCCGACGCAACGGTGAATGCATCGTTCGTTATCACGGCACTGTGCAACGCAATTACCTACGGATCAGCACCCCTAGTGACGGGTGTCGCCCCAGTTTCTGCGCCCACAGCACCCAGATCTACGGATGACCCCGCCAACCCCAAGCGGTTCATCACCGTCGCAGATTCCCTCTGCAAAGACTGGGTTGACCGTCAAGCGAAATTCGCCGCCGACTCCACGGACTGGGAGAAGATTCCCCCGGGAACACCAGGCTCACAGTGGACGCCGGAAGAACGAGCGGCCAATGAAGCGGTGTTCCCAATCATGCTGGACTATGCGGACGCGACCGAGAAGGCAGGACGGTCAAGCGGAAACCCGGTTCTAGAGGATTTTGCCGTGGCGGCGGCCATCTACTTGCGAGCGTTGGTGGCGGTCGGTACGAACTACGTGGAAGCCGACGGTTGGTTAGCGACCACGGCCCTCCGCCTCGTCAGTTTCGTCTCGAATGCGTGCAGATTCGTGGGGACTAAGTGACCGCCTCTCGCTCCCTGCGAAACGCGTGATGAAGAACCGCCGGGCGCGTGCATTACAGGACTAATTGCTCCGCACTTCACTCGAAACTTCCTCCGGCAGCGTCAGATTCACCGGCCGCGCCAACTGGGTCGGCGCCGAGCGGCCGCGTAGTTCGACGATCTCGCCGACGTCCCAACACAGTGCCTCGGCGTCGAGCGCGCCACTGACCGCGATGGCCGAGGCCAGCACGTGGCCTTGTTCGAGCTTCGCCAATTCGGTGAGCCGGGCGGCTTCGTTGACGGGGTCGCCGATCACCGTGTACTCGAAGCGGGCTTGCGCGCCGATGTGGCCGGCGATGGCACGTCCCGCGGACACGCCGATGCCAAAGTCGGTCTGGCCCAACACCTCGATCAGATCGTCGTGCAGTTCGCGGGAGGCGGCGAGCGCGGCACCAGAGGCGTCGGGATGCTCGATCGGCGCGCCGAAGATGGCCAGGGCCGCGTCGCCCTGGAACTTGTTGACGAATCCGCCGTGGCGATGCACGGTGTCGACGATGACGCGGAAGAACTCGTTGAGCAGGCTGACGACCTCGGAGGCGGGCCGGGTGGACGCGAGTTGGGTGGAGCCGACGATGTCGACGAACAGCACGGCGACGTCGCGTTCCTGGCCGCCGAGCTCCGTTCCGCGCTCCAGCGCGCGGCGGGCCACGTCCTCGCCGACGTAACGGCCGAACAGATCGCGCAGTCGTTGTCGTTCGGCCAGATCGCGCACCATGTCGTTGAAGCCGGCCTGAAGCAAGCCCAGCTCGCTGGCGTCGTAGATCTGCATGTGGGCGTTGTAGTTGCCGCGCTGCACTTCACCCAGCGCCCACCGCAATTGGCGCAGCGGATCGGCGATCGACATGGCGACCAGCACCGTCCCGGCGAGTCCAATGACCAGCGCGAAGATGGCGAGCAGCAGGATCGGCGTGTTGAGCTTCTCGGCCGGGGCGGTGAGGATCTCGAACCGGCTGGCGACCAACGCCAGCACGATGGCCAGGATCGTCGCGCCGGTGGATAGCACCCACGCCAGCACCTGGCGCTGGATGACGCCCGGCGCACGGAAGGTCTGCGGCACTCCGCCGCGTAGGGCGGCGACCGCAACCGGGCGCAGCACCCGCTCGGCCTGCAGGTAGCCGATGATCGCCGTCGCCGTGGCGCCCAGCGCGCTAGCCACCGCCACGACGGGCGCGGAGTGGCTGGCCACGGGCCAACTCGCCAGGATGAACACGATGGAGCCGAAGCACCAGTTCGACAGGCTGATCACCGTGCGGTAGTAGGGCATCCTCAACGCGCGCACGCGGGCCAGCTCGGTCATGGCGGTGTCGTCGCCGCCCAGCAGGGTGTCGGTGCGCTGCCAGCGAATGACCGGGATCAGCAGCCGCAGGCTGAGCCACACGCCAGCGGTGAACGACACGAACAGGTAGCCCAGGAAGATCGCCAAGTTGAGCGCGGGCAGGTCCTGCAGCTGGACGCGGTCCTCCGGAGGTAGCCCGAATCGCAGGAAGCCGAGCACGAACAGGGCGCCGATGATGTCGGCCTGCAAGATGCTGAGCGCGAATACCGGCCAGGGGGTACGCGCCACCCATCGGACGAATGCGGAGATTCGCCCGATCGATAGCGGCCTGGTCGTCACGCCTTTACCGTATCGGGCCGCGGGGACGATTAGCGTTGCTGCATGCACCTTGTGTCGGTCGCGAGCACTACGCTGGCGACCGATGAGCGGTGTTTTCTCGCGTCTTGTAGGCCAGGACGCCGTCGAAGCCGAGTTGGTGGGGGCAGCGTCAGCCGCTCGCGGTGACTCGGCTCACAGCACGGTGGCCACCGGAACCATGACACATGCCTGGCTGATCACAGGGCCTCCTGGGTCGGGTCGGTCGATCGCGGCTTTGTGCTTCGCGGCGGCGCTTCAGTGCACGTCAGAGGGCATTCCGGGGTGCGGCCAATGCCACGCCTGCTCGACGACGATGGCGGGCACCCATGCCGACGTCCGCCGGATCATTCCCGAGGGGCTCTCGATCGGCGTAGACGACATGCGCAGCATCGTGCAGGTGGCCTCCAGACGGCCCAGTACGGGTCGATGGCAGGTCGTGGTGGTGGAGGATGCCGACCGCCTGACCGAAGGCGCCGCCAACGCTCTGCTCAAGGTCGTGGAGGAACCGCCGCCGTCGACCGTTTTCTTGTTGTGTGCGCCGTCGGTTGATCCCGAGGACATCTCCATCACCTTGCGCTCGCGGTGCCGTCACGTGGCCTTGGTCACTCCTCGGCTCGACGCGATCGCTCAGGTGCTCGTCGAAACCGATGGGCTGGCCGAATCCGACGCGCGTTGGGCGGCCTCGGTCAGCGGTGGACACGTGGGCCGGGCCCGCAGGCTGGCCACCGATGAACAGGCCCGTGATCGGCGCAAGCGGGCGCTGAACCTCGCCCGCGACGCGGCCACGCCGGCCCGCGCATACGCCGCCGCCGAGGAGTTGGTCGCCGCCGCCGAAGCGGAGGCCAAGACGCTGACGGAAGATCGCAACGAGGCCGAGACCGAGGAACTGAGGACCGCGTTGGGCGCCGGTGGCAGCGGCAAGGGCACCGCCACCGCGCTGCGAGGGTCCGCCGGGGCGCTCAAAGACCTTGAGAAACGTCAGAAGTCGCGCATGACCCGCGCCTCCCGCGACGCCTTGGACCGGGCACTCATCGACCTGGCGACGTACTTTCGCGACGCGCTGCTGGTGGCCTCTGGTGCGGGCACCATCCAACCCAACCACCCGGACATGGCCGACAAAGTCGCCGCGATGGCTGCGCACGCGCCGCCCGACCGGCTGCTGCGGTGCATCGAGGCGGTGCTCGAATGCCGGGAGGCGCTCGCCATCAACGTCAAGCCAAAGTTCGCGGTAGACGCCATGGTGGCGACCGTCGGCCAGGCCCTGCGCTAACTGACTTTGGGACCGCGGCAGGCCTGCCGTAGACTCGTCCCGCCTGCTGCGGTTGCACCAGGCAACGCCGCCTTAGCTCAGTCGGTAGAGCATCTCACTCGTAATGAGAAGGTCGGGGGTTCGATTCCCCCAGGCGGCTCTCTTGTGCTGTATGAGGTCGGTTGATGGCTGACGTTTCGGCTTCGGTTGATGGGCGACAGTGTTTCGGCTGATGCTTTACACCTACTTCGGTTGATCCTTGACACTCCCTTGATGAGGGAGTTAACGG
>JAHFVB010000178.1:0-3864 GCA_023264755.1 Mycobacterium sp.
CGGGTTGGTGTCATTCGCCTCACCGTGTGTCGTACCCCTGGTGCCCGGCTACCTGTCCTACCTGGCGGCCGTCGTGGGTGTCGGGGAGGACGACGTCATCGGCGCCGGACCGGAGCGCCCCGCCCGCGCGACGGTCCGGGCCGCCCGGCTGCGCGTCGTCGGGGCCGCGGCGTTGTTCGTGGCGGGGTTCACCGTCGTGTTCCTGCTCGGCACCGTGGCGGTGCTGGGTTTGACCACCACGCTGCTGACCAATGAGCTTCTGCTGCAACGCATCGGCGGCGTCGTCACCATTCTGATGGGGCTGGTGTTCGTCGGTTTCGTCCCCGCGCTGCAGCGCGAGGCCCGGTTCACCCCGCGGCTGTTGTCCACGATCGGCGGCGCACCGCTGCTGGGGGCCGTCTTCGCGCTCGGCTGGACACCATGCCTCGGGCCGACGCTGACGGCCGTCATCGCGGTGGCGTCCGCGACGGACGGCGCCAATGTGGCCAGGGGCGCCCTGCTGGTCATTGCCTACTGCCTCGGGCTGGGAATTCCGTTCCTGCTGTTGGCCTTTGGTTCGGCCCGGGCCGTGCAGGGGCTGGGCTGGCTGCGCCGGCATAGCCGGACGATCCAGGTCTTCGGCGGGGTACTGCTGATCCTCGTCGGCGTGGCGCTGGTGACAGGCCTGTGGGCGGACTTCATCTCGTGGGTCCGCGACGCGTTCGTCAGCGACGTCAGGTTGCCGCTGTGAGCGCGCTGCGCCGACTTGGCGCCTACGCCCGCAACACCTGGCGCACGCTGACCTCGATGGGCACCGCGTTGGTGTTGTTGTTCCTGCTGGCGTTGGGGGCCATCCCCGGTGCGCTGCTGCCGCAACGCAGCCTGAACGCGGGCAAGGTGGACCAGTACCTGGTCGACCATGCCGTCATCGGCCCGTGGCTGGATCGGTTGCAGGCGTTCGACGTGTTCTCCAGCTTCTGGTTCACCGCGATCTACGTCTTGCTCTTCGTGTCGCTGGTCGGTTGCCTCACCCCGCGGCTCGGTGAGCACCTCCGCGCCCTGCGCACCGAACCGGTGGCGGCGCCAAGGAATCTGGCCCGCTTGCCGCGCCACGCCAGCGGCGAGCTCACCGGCGACGTCACCGACGTCGCCGACCGGATGACCGAGCGGCTCAAGGGCTGGCGCCGGGTGACCCGGCACAACGGCGAGACGACGGAGATATCGGCCGAGAAGGGCTACCTCCGAGAGTTCGGCAACATCGTCTTCCACTTCTCGCTGCTGGGTCTGCTCGTCGCGGTGGCGGCGGGCAAGCTGTTCGGCTACGAGGGCAACGTCATCGTCGTCGCCAACGGTGGGCCGGGATTCTGCTCGGCTTCGCCGGCCGCCTTCGACTCGTTCCGCGCCGGCAACACCGTGGACGGCACCTCGTTGCTGCCGATCTGCCTGCGGGTCAAGGACTTCGATGCGCAGTATCTGCCGAGCGGGCAGGCGCATTCGTTCGCCGCCAACATCGACTACCAGGCTGGGGCGGACCTGAACACCGACTCGTGGCGCCAGTACCGCCTCGAGGTCAACCATCCGTTGCGGCTGGGTGGGGACCGGATCTACCTGCAGGGGCACGGTTACGCGCCGACCTTCACCGTCACGTTCCCGGACGGCAAGACTCGGACGCAGACGGTCCAGTGGCGCCCGGACGACCCGCTGACCCTGCTGTCGTCCGGGGTGATCCGCGTCGACCCGCCGGGCGGCACGTATCCCGATGCCGACGAACGGCGCAAGCACCAGATCGCCGTGCAGGGCCTGTTCGCCCCGACCGAGCAACTCGACGGCAAGCTGTTGTCCTCGAGCTTTCCGGCGCTCAACGATCCCGCGGTGGCGGTCGACATCTACGTGGGCGACACCGGGTTGGACACCGGCCGGCCGCAGTCGCTGTTCTCGCTGGACTCGCGGCTGATCGAGCAGAAGCGGTTGAACAAGCAGGCCCGCGTCAACCTGAAGGCCGGCGAGTCGACCCGGTTGAAGGACGGCACCGTCGTCCGCTTCGACGGCGCCGTGCCGTTCATCAACGTGCAGGTTTCCCACGATCCGGCGCAGGTGTGGGTGCTGGTCTTCGCGTTGTCGATGATGGCCGGGTTGGTGGTGTCCTTGGTGGTTCCGCGGCGTCGGGTTTGGGTTCGGCTGGTGTCGGCGGGGCCGGGTACGGTGAGCGTTGAACTGGGTGGACTCGCTCGTACCGACAACTCGGGCTGGGGTGACGAGTTCGAGCGATTGACCGCCAGGCTGCTGGCTGGCGGGGACGTCGGCGAGCGTGGTGAGTAGTGAGTAAGGGCGGATGAACAGGCAACCGAGAAGCGAAGCGGGTTCGTGCATGAACCCACGGCGAGCAGCGAAGCGGGATCACGCATGAACCCAACGCACATCGATCTGGGCCTGGCGCGCTACTCGGACTGGGCCTTCACCTCCTGTCTGGTAGTGCTGGTGCTCGCCATGCTGCTGCTCGCGGTCGAGCTCGCCTACACCGGCAGCCGCCGCGTCGAACGGCGCGAGACCGTCAGCGCCGGAGTCGGGGCGGCTGACAGTGCGCCGGGCCGGGTGGTCGAAGCGCCGCGGCGTTCACTCGACGAACGCGTGGGCAGGGCCGGGCTGGCCTTGGTGTACGTCGGCATCGCGATGCTGTTCGCGTGCATCGTATTGCGCGGCCTGGCGACGACGCGGGTGCCGTGGGGCAACATGTACGAGTTCATCAACCTGACCTGCTTCTGCGGTCTGGTCGCGGCCGCGGTGATGCTGCGCCGCCCGCAGTATCGGGCGCTGTGGGCGTTCGTGCTGCTGCCGGTGTTGATCCTGTTGGCGGTGTCGGGGCGGTGGCTGTACTCCAACGCCGCGCCCGTGATGCCGGCCCTGCAGTCGTACTGGTTGCCCATCCACGTGTCGGTGGTCAGCCTCGGCTCGGGGGTCTTCCTGGTCGCCGGGGTGGCCAGCATGTTGTTCCTGGCCAAGATGTCTCCACTGGGCGAACCGGGGCGCGAGGGCACGCTCGCTCGTATCGTGCAGCGGCTGCCCGATGGCCAGACGCTGGACCGCATCGCCTACCGCTCGACGATCTTCGGATTTCCGGTATTCGGCTTCGGAGTGATCTTCGGGGCGATCTGGGCCGAGGAGGCGTGGGGTCGGTACTGGGGTTGGGATCCCAAGGAGACGGTGGCGTTCATCGCCTGGGTGGTCTACGCGGCGTACCTGCACGCCCGTTCGACTGCCGGTTGGCGCGACAAGAAGGCCGCGTGGATCAACGTGGTCGGTTTCGTCGCGATGGTGTTCAACTTGTTCTTCATCAATCTGGTGATCACCGGGTTGCACTCGTACGCCGGGGTGGGCTGAGCTTGTCCGTCGACCCCGTGCATCGATCCGCATCCGAACAGCCGCAAGGGTTTCGGGCGCAGCAGCGTTTCAGCGATCCGGGCGAGCCGGTGCCACCGGAGTGGACGGCGCCGACGCCGCCCCACGGGATGCCCGTCGTCGCACTGCCTCACTCCCAGCCGGTCGTCACTCCACCGGTGACGCCGCTCGCGGCTACGCCGACTTCCGCTGTTGCGCCGACTTCCGTTGCTGCGCCGGCTTCCGTTGCTGCCCCGGCTTCCGTTGCTGCGCTGCCGGTACCGGCCCAGCCGCCGTACCTCGATCTGTCGACCGTCGCGCTGCTCGGCCAGCCGAAGCGCGTGCCACAGCGCGGTTGGCGCCGCTGGCTGTACCTGTCGACGTTCACCCTGCTCAACGTGGGGGAGGGGGCCAAGGCCACCCGACGCAAGACGCTGACCTCGGAAGTGAGCCGACCGCTGCGCGGCTGCTACCGCATCGCGGTGCTGTCGTTGAAGGGTGGAGTGGGCA
>JAHFVB010000178.1:3874-8924 GCA_023264755.1 Mycobacterium sp.
CGCGGTGGACGCGAATCCCGACCGCGGCACGTTGAGCCAGAAGGTGCCGCTGGAGACCCCGGCGACCGTACGCCACCTGCTGCGCGACGCGGAGGGCATCAGCAGCTACAGCGACGTGCGCGGTTACACCTCGCAGGGGCCGAGCAGGCTGGAGGTGCTGGCTTCGGAGACCGATCCGGCGGTGTCGGAGGCCTTCAGCTCCGACGATTACGCGCGCACGCTGGCGGTGCTGGAACGCTTCTACAGCCTGGTCCTCACCGATTGCGGCACTGGCCTGCTGCACTCCGCGATGTCGGCGGTATTGAGCAAGGCCGACCTGCTGATCGTCGTCAGCTCGGGCTCGGTGGACGGCGCGCGCAGTGCCTCGGCGACGCTGGACTGGCTGGACGCCCATGGCCACCAGCAACTGGTGAGCAACTCGATCGCCGTCATCAACGCCGTCCGGCCCAGGTCGGGCAAGGTCGACATCCGCAAGGTCGAGGATCACTTCTCGCGCAGGTGCCGCGCAGTGCTGCACGTGCCGTTCGACCCACACCTCGAAGAAGGCGCCGAGATCAACCTGGATCGGCTGAAGCCGGCGACTCGAGATGCGCTGGTCGAACTGGCGGCCGTGGTGGCCAGCGGGTTTCCGACGACCCGCTAGCGCGGAGGTTGATCCTGGCCGAGCCGGCGCAGGAATTCGGGATCGTCGTCCGGCCCGATCATCCTGGTCTTGGGTCGACTCGCAGCCACGCGGCGGGACAACTTCCAGGCCGCAAAGGCCAGCCCCGCCAAGATCAGCACGAGCAGTAGGTACGGCACGAAGAAAACCTCCTTGTCGTAAATATACGCGCCGTCGGTAGGCTCGGGCCGTGGCTAATGGTGACGGCAGCAACGAACCCACCAAGCGACCGGTTTCGCGCATGTTGGTCGACGTGTTCGTGTATCTGGTGGCAAGGCTCTTGCTGGCGGCGGCCCTCTGGGCGGCGATCTACGGGGTGGGCCGGCTGTTCGGTCTTACGGACTTCCCGGTCGCCGTGGCGGCGCTCATGGCCATCGTGATCGCGTTTCCGCTGGGCATCTGGTTGTTTGCGCCGTTGCGCAAGCGGGCCACGGCCAGCATTGCCGCCGTCGACGAAGAGCGGCGCCGCGACCGCGACCAGCTGCGGGCCCGGCTGCGGGGCGATCAGCCACCGCCCACCCAGTGACACGCGCCCGCACTGCGTTCGGTGCGGAATTCGTGGGGGCCGAGGGCTTTTTGAACTCCTCGACCTACGGGTTGCCGCCCACGTTCCTCGTCGCCGCGCTCGGCGACTCCATCCAGGACTGGCAGGCCGGCACCATGGACGTGCCGTCGTTCGACGAGTACGTGCGGCGGGGCCGGGCGGGCTATGCCGCGCTGGCCGGGGTGCCCGTCGAATCGGTGGCCATGGGCGGCAGCGTCTCGGCGGTGCTCGCCCTGGCGGCGGCGGCCATCCCCGACGGCAGCCGAGTGGCGACGGTGCGTGGGGAATTCACCAGCACGACCTTCCCGTTCGTCGCCCAGGCCGGCCGCGGAGTGACGATCGTGGAGTTGCCCGCCGACGAGTTCGTGGTGGCTGCCGCCGACTATGACGTCGTCGTCGCGAGCGTGGTGCAGTCCGCCAATGGCCACGTGCTCGACCTGGACGCCTTGCGGGCCGCGACGGCCGGCACCGAAACCCTGGTGGTGCTCGACCTCACCCAGGCAATCGGCTGGAAGCAGCTGGAGCTCGGCTGGGCCGACGTGACCGCCGCCGCGGTCTACAAGTGGCTGCTGGCGCCGCGCGGCACCGCGTGGATGTCGGTGAGCGTCCGGATGGCCGAGTCGATGACACCGCATGCGGCGAACTGGTACGCGGGCCCGCAGCCGTGGTCGACGATCTACGGGCTGCCACTGCGGCTGGCCGACACCGCGCGTCGGTTCGACACGTCGCCGGCCTGGTTCGGCGTGCTGGGCGCCGGGTTGACGTTGCCGTGGCTGGCAGCCCTGGACGGGGCGACGGTGGAAGCGCACTGCATCGGGCTGGCCAATCGGCTCTGCCGCGAGCTCGATCTCCCACAACGGGATTCGGCGATCGTGTCGCTACCCGCTGGGATCGCGACCGACGCCGCGGACAAACTGCGGGCCGCGGGGCTGCGCGCCGCGGTGCGCGCGGGGGCGGTGCGGGTCGGTTTCCACCTGTACAACACCGACGAGGACCTGGAGCGGTTGCTCGACGCGTTGCGTACCTAGCCGGGGTTAGCTTCCGAACGCCAGCGCGGCCGCCACGGCCACCGACCAGACCAGCATCGCCAACCCGGTATCGCGGAGCACCGGAATCAGCTCCTTGCCGCCGCGTCCACCCCGCACCGGCAGGGTGGCCCGCACGGCCAGCGGTAGCGCCACCAAACCCGCCAGACACCACGGCGTGGCGAACACCAGCACCACCGTCAGCACGAAGGCCAAGGTGACCAGGGCCTGATACAACAGCCGGGTGCGGGGGTCGCCCAGCCGCACGGCCAGCGTGATCTTGCCCGACTCCCTGTCGGTCGGGATGTCGCGAAGGTTGTTGGCGACCAACACCGCTGACGACAGCGCACCCATCGCGACGGCGAGCGTGGCGCCGACCCAGTCGATGCGCAGCGCCTGGGTGTACTGCGTGCCCAGCACCGCGACGAGCCCGAAGAACACGAACACCGCGACCTCGCCAAGCCCCTGGTAGCAGTAGGGCTTCGATCCGCCGGTGTACAGCCAGGCCCCGGCGATGCATACCGCACCGACGGCGACCAACCACGGCTGGCTCACGACGGCCAGCGTCAGTCCTGCGGCCGCACCGACGCCGAGGCTGAGCAGCGCGGCGGTCAGTACCGACCGCGGGGTGGCCAGCTTCGACCCGACCAGGCGCAGTGGGCCGGCCCGTACGTCGTCGGTGCCGCGGATGCCATCGGAATAGTCGTTGGCGTAGTTCACGCCGACGATCAGGGCCAGCGCCACCACCAGGGCCAGCAGGGCCTTCCACCACACGGCATCGCCCAGCCAGGCGGCGGCGCCGGTACCCGCGATCACTGGTGCCACGGCGTTGGGCAACGTGCGGGGGCGGGCGCCTTCGATCCATTGCGCGACGGTGGCCACGGGCGACATCGTCGCATGTGCTCCGGCGGTCCACGCGAGTGCGCCCGGACATGCGGCTCGCGCACATGCACCACAATGGCCACATGGGTGTGGATGCGAGGTGCGGCCAGTGTTAGGCGTCATCGGTGGCAGCGGCTTCTATTCGTTCTTCGGAGCCGACGCGCGCAGCGTCAGCCTGGACACCCCCTACGGCGCGCCGAGTGCGCCCATCACCGTCGGTACCGTTGGCGCGCACGAGGTCGCGTTCCTGCCCCGGCACGGCGAGCACCACGAGTACTCCCCGCACACCGTGCCGTACCGCGCGAACATGTGGGCGCTGCGCGCGCTCGGGGTGCGGCGCGTCTTCGGGCCGTGTGCGGTCGGCAGCCTGACCACGGAACTGGGACCCGGTGCCATGGTGGTGCCCGACCAGCTCGTCGACCGGACCAGCGGGCGGGCGGCCACGTACTTCGACTCCGGCGGCATCCACGTCAGCTTCGCCGACCCCTACTGTCCCGACCTGCGGGCCGCGGCATCGGCTCTGCCCGGGGTGGTCGACGGCGGGACCATGGTGGTCATCGAAGGGCCCAGGTTCTCCACCCGGGCGGAGAGTCAGCTGTATGCGCGGCAGGGCTTCACGTTGATCAACATGACTGGATATCCGGAGTCGGTGCTGGCCCGCGAGCTCGAGATGTGTTATGCCGCAATCGCCTTGGTGACGGACCTGGATGCCGGTGTGGAGGCGGGCGCCGGGGTCAAGGCCGTCGACGTGTTCGCCGAGTTCGAGAAGAACCTGGTGCCGTTCAAGAAGCTGGTCCGTGAGGCGATCGACGGGGTGGCCTCCGAACGCACCTGCACCCACTGTCTGCCCCACGAAGGGGTCACCCTGCCCATCGAACTGCCGTGAGGGTGCTGCTGACCGGGGCCGCCGGGTTCATCGGGGCGCGGGTCGACGCAGCGCTGCGCGCCGCGGGCCACGAGGTCGTCGGGCTGGACGCCATGCTGACCGCAGCCCACGGAGCGAGCGCCCGGCTGCCGGAGGGGGTGTGTGAGGCCGACGTGCGGGACCCTTCGGCGCTGGCGGCCCTGCTGGATGGGGTGGACGTGGTGTGCCATCAGGCCGCGATGGTGGGGGCCGGCGTCGACGCGGCCGACACGCCGTCGTACGCCAGCCACAACGACTACGGCACCGCGGTGCTGCTGGCCGAGATGTTCGCCGCCGGTTGCCGGCGGTTGGTGCTGGCCTCGTCGATGGTGGTCTACGGGCAGGGCCGTTACGACTGCCCCGAACACGGTCCGGTCGAGCCGCTGCCGCGCACCCGCGCGGACCTCGACGGCGGGGTGTTCGAGCACCGCTGCCCCGTGGGCGACGAGCAGCTGCAGTGGCGGCTGGTCGGCGAGGGGGAGCCGCTGCGGCCCCGCAGCCTCTACGCGGCCAGCAAGACCGCGCAGGAGCACTATGCGCTGGCCTGGGCCGAATCGACGGGCGGCTCCGTGGTCGCCTTGCGCTATCACAACGTCTACGGCCCACGCATGCCGCGCGACACCCCGTATTCCGGCGTCGCGGCGATCTTCCGCTCCGAGCTCGAAAAGGGCAACCTACCAAGGGTTTACGAGGACGGCGGCCAGATGCGTGACTTCGTCCACGTCGACGACGTCGCCGCCGCCGACCTGGCCGCGGTCGAAGCCGATCGCGGCGGCTTCACGGCGTTCAACGTCTGCTCGGGCCGGCCGATCTCCATCCTGGAGGTGGCCGCGCAGCTGTGCCAGGCGCGCGGCGCCGGCGCCCCGGCCGTCACCGGGCAATACCGCAGTGGCGACGTCCGCCACATCGTGGCCGACCCCGCGCTGGCCGCCGAGTCGCTGGGGTTCCGCGCCGCGATCGACCCGCACGACGGCTTGCGAGAGTTCGCGTACGCGCCGCTGCGGGACTGACCGCCGGCCCCCCGAGCCCGCCAG
>JAHFVB010000577.1 GCA_023264755.1 Mycobacterium sp.
CACGGCGTTCCCGGCGCGACCGCCAGTCCGTCGCGCTGTTAGTCTGCGAAGGCCGTTGGCAGGCTGGGTCTGGGGGACATGGGCCGCCGGACGTCTGAATTGCAGTGGCGCGAACGAAACTGTCGTGAATCGCGGAAAGAGTGTTGTGCGCAGCGGAGAGATCAGGGCCCTCACCGGGTTACGCATCTTTGCCGCCGCTTGGGTGGTGCTGTTTCACTTCCGGACGTTGCTGGCCGCCGTAGCGCCCGACCTGGCGTCGGCGCTTTTGCCGATATTGGACAACGGCGCCCAAGGGGTGGACTTGTTCTTCATCCTCAGCGGCTTCGTGCTGACCTGGAACTACGTCGAAAAGATGGGCCCGGCCTGGTCGACGCGCTCCACCTTGCGCTTCCTCTGGTTGAGGCTGGCGCGGGTGTGGCCGGTCTATCTGGTCACCATGCACCTGGCCGCGCTGTGGATCATCTTCACGCTCAACGTCGGCCACGTGCCCGCCGACAACGCCAACCAGCTGACGGCTGCCAACTACCTTCGCCAGTTCTTCTTGGTGCAGCTCTGGGTCCAGCCGTTCTTCGACGGCACCAGCTGGGACGGGCCGGCGTGGTCGATCAGCGCCGAGTGGCTGGCCTATCTACTGTTCGGCTTGCTCATTCTGGTGATCTTCCGGGTGGCCCACGCGACCCGGGCCCGCGGCCTGGCGTTGTTGGCGGTCGCGGCCACGATGCCGCCGGTGATGCTCATGCTCGGCACCGGGTTGTTCTATACGCCGTGGAGTTGGCTGCCACGCATCATCTTGCAGTTCACGGCGGGTGCGTTGGCGTGCGTCGCGGTGCGCAAGCTGGACCCGAGCGAGCGGACCCGCAGGGTGGTCGGGGTGGTGTCGCTGGCGCTGGTCGGCGTCGCCATCGGGCTGCTGTACTGGCTGGACGCGCATCCACTGCCCCACGTCGTCGGTAGCGCCGGGGTGGTCGACTTGCTGTTCGGCCCGTTGGTGATCGCGCTGGCGGTGGGTTCCGGCAGCTTGCCGAGCTTGCTGTCGACGCGCGTGGTGGTCTATTTGGGGCAGGTCTCGTTCGGTTTGTACATGGTGCACGAGATGGTGCACCTGTGCTGGAACTGGACGGCCCAGCAATTCGGGCTGACCTTGGCGGGCACCTCGGGCAAGTTCATCGTGCTGGGACTGTTCGCAGCGGCGTTGGGGGCGGCGATGCTGCTCTATCACCTGGTCGAGGAACCGGCCAGGCATTGGATGCGCCGGATGATCGACGTGCCGGAGAAGCCGGTGACCGAGCACGTCGACCCGCCCGCCGACCCGCTTGCAGAGGTACCTGAGGGCAAGTTGCAGCAGCTCGATGGAGCCAGGGCGAAGTCCGCGAAGGCGGCGACCGCGCGCGCCGGGTGACGCTTTCCCCGGCGGACCAATTATGCTGGCGGCTAACAAGAATCGTCATGTCGCGGGGCTCGTAGACCTTGGAGGTTGCAGTGAATCGAGTGGCCGCGTTCGCGATCTCGCTTGGCCTGGTGGCGGTGGCGGCGAGCACTCCACCGGCCCCGGAGTACCAGCTCGCGAGCCGAGAAACCCCGCTGGTGCGCGTCGCGGTCATCGGGGACTCGTACACCACGGGTACCGACGAGGGCGGGCAGGGCTCCAAGGGGTGGACCACCCGAGCCTGGCAGCAGTTGGCCCGCCAGGGCATCAAGATCGCTCCCGACGTCGCCGCGGAGGGAGGCGCCGGCTACGGGATGCCCGGCGTGCACGGCAGCGTGTTCGAGGGGCTCGCCACTCGCGTCGTGCGACCCGATGACTCGCTGGTGGTCTACTACGGCTCACGCAACGACCAGCCGGTGGATCAGACCGTGATGCCTGGGGCCATCCACGAGGCGCTGGAGGTGGCCCGGCGGGTGGCGCCCAAGGCGCAGTTGCTGGTGATCGGCCCGCCGTGGCCCACCGCCGACGTTCCGCCTGCGGTCACCTTCATTCGCGACGTGCTGGCTGACGAGGCGCGGGTCGAAGGCGCGACGTTCATTGATCCGATCGCCGAACATTGGTTCGTCGGCAGCCCCGAATTGATCGGTCCGGACGGCGTGCACCCCACGGATGCCGGCCACGCGTACATGGCGAACAAGATCGCGCCACTCATCGGGGCTCAGCTGCCCAAGCGGGTGTGAACCCGGCCCCGCTCCACCGGAGCCGATCCGACGTTGGCAGACTGTGCTCATGGCACAGATAACGTTGCGCGGAAATCAGATCAACACCATCGGTGAGCTCCCGGCCGTCGGCGCCTCGGCGCCCGCCTTCACCCTGACCGGGACCGATCTCGGCGCCGTCAGTAGCGAGCAGTTCGGCGGCAAGCCGCTGCTGCTGAACATCTTTCCCTCCGTCGATACCCCCGTCTGCGCCACCAGCGTGCGCACGTTCAACGAACGCGCTGCGGGTAGTGGCGGGGCGGTGCTGTGCGTGTCGAACGATCTGCCCTTCGCGCAGAAGCGCTTCTGCGGCGCCGAGGGCATCGAGAACGTCACGACCGCCTCGGCGTTCCGCGACGGCTTCGGCCAGGACTACGGAGTCACCATCACCGACGGACCGATGGCGGGCCTGCTGGCTCGTGCCGTCGTCGTGATCGGTGCCGATGGCAACGTCGCGTACACCGAACTGGTGCCCGAGATCGGGATCGAACCCGATTACGACGCCGCGTTGGCCGCGCTGACGGCGTAGCCGCAACGCGCGAGTTCGGGGCCGGGCGGCCCCGAACTCGCTCCCGTTGTCACCGTTGCGCAACGGTCCTGCAACTCATTGGCCTTGCACCAGGCCATGATTGGGCGTTCCCCTCCGGTCGTGCCACAGTGGATGGCGACTGATGCCATCAAGGGTGTCAGCAAAGCCGTGGCATTCGGGTTGCGGCCGGAGGAGAAGTGACATCGATGAAGCGCCTCTACGCCCTATTGCTGGGGATCGCCCTGGTGGCGGCGAGCCCCGGGCTTGCGACCGCTGACCCGCTGACGCGGCCCGCGGGCCATAAACAGGCGATCGACGCCGTGATCGCGCGTGCCCTCGCGCAGCGCGGGGTTCCGTACACCTATGGCGGCGGCAATGCCGC
>JAHFVB010000578.1 GCA_023264755.1 Mycobacterium sp.
CACGTTCCGGCCGTGCTCACGGTGGTCGCACTGGTGGTGCTGACGATCGCGTTGGCCGGTCCGACCGACGATGTCAGGATTCCCCGCAACCGGGCCGTCGTGATGCTGGTGATCGACGTTTCCGAATCCATGTTGGCCACCGACGTTGCGCCCAGTCGGTTGGAAGCCGCCAAGGAGGCCGGCGCGAAGTTCACCGACGAGCTGACGCCGGGCATCAACCTGGGCTTGATCGCCTTCGGGGGAACCGCAACGGTACTGGTGTCACCGACGACCAACCGGGCCGCCATGAAGGCGGCGATCGGCCAACTCCACGTCGAAGAACGCACCGCGACGGGGGAGGGCATCTTCACCGCATTGCAGGCCATCGCCAGCGTCGGTGCCGTGATGGGCGGCGGTGACACGCCGGCCCCCGCCCACATCGTGCTGGAATCCGACGGAGCGGAGAACGTGCCGGGCGATCCCGATGCGCCGCGCGGCGCGTACATGGCCGCCCGCGCCGCGAGGGACCAGGGGGTGGCCATCTCCACCATCTCGTTCGGCACCCCCGACGGCACCGTCGAAATCAACGGACAGCAGGTGGCGGTACCCGTCGATGACGTCACGTTGCAGAAGATCACCGAGCTCTCCGGCGGGCAGGCCTTCCACGCCGGCAGCCTCGACGAGCTGAACCACGTCTACTCCACGCTTCAGCAGCAGCTCGGCTACGAAACCATCCGCGGTGACGCCAGCCAGGCGTGGATCCGGTTGGGCGCCTTGGTGATGGCCGCGGCGATCCTGGCGACCGTGCTCACCAATCGCCGAATTCCGGTCTGACTACTTCACGTCGAAGGACACCGTGTGCCAGCCGGTGGCGCCGTCCGGGACGACGTCGGCCAGCTCGGCTGTTTGCACCGCGCCCGTTCCGTCGGTGGCCCGCACGCGAATCCGATGGCTACCGGACTGCTCGGCCACCCACGGGAAGCTCCACAACCGCCAGGTCTGATTCGAATAGTCGGCGCCCAGCACGGCCGGTGTCCACGGCTCGTCGTCGATGCTGACCTCGACCGCGCGGACACCACGATTCTGGGCCCAGGCCACGCCCCCGAAGGTGACGGCTCCGCGGGCCACGACCTGACCGCTGCGAGGCACGTCGATACGCGACTCGGTCTTGATGGGACCACGCGCCGACCAGCCCAACCGCGTCCAGTAGGCCTGGGCTCGGTCGAATCGGGTCAGTTCGAGGTCGACCACCCACTTGGTCGCCGAGACGTAGCCGTACAGACCGGGGACCACGAGCCTGGCCGGATAACCGTGTTCGGTCGGCAGCGGTTCGTCGTTCATGCCGACGGCCAACAGCGCCCCGCGATCGTCGGTGAGCGCCTCGGTGGGCGTACCGGCGGTGAAGCCGTCGATCGACGTCGACAACACCATGTCCGCGTCGGGATGAACTCCCGCCTGTGCCAATAGGTCCCGGACGCGGTAGCCGGTCCACTTGGCGTTGGAGATGAGGTCTCCGCCGACGGGGTTGGACACGCACGTCAACGTGACGACTCGCTCCACCGGCTCGAATCGGTCGAGCTCCGCGAACCCGATCTCGAGCTCGCGGTCCACCATGCCGTGGATCTTGAGCCGCCACTCGTTGCGGCTGACCTGGGGGACCGCGAGCGCCGTGTCGATGCGGTAGAAGTCGGCGTTGGGCGTGATGAACGGCGTCAAGGCGGCCCCGCCCGGTTGCACGGTCGCGGGGATGGGCGGCGCGTCGGCGACCGCGGGCGGCAGGGCGAACGCCTTGCGGTCGCCCGCGACGGAGGACCGCAGCCGATTCAGCACCGCGCCCGCCACCCCGCTGGCCACGCCGATGGCGAGCAGGCCACTGGCCGCCATCCACTGGCGGCGGCCGGAATCGGGGACGCGCTCGGCGTCCTGGCCGGAGCTGGCGGCCGAGTTGCCCTTGGCGAACCGGGCCGACACCAGCAAGCGCAACACCACCACTCCGCACAACGTGCCCACCACGGTCGGTATGACATCGGCCCAGGTACCGCCGGCCCTGGTCAGGACGGCGGCGCTACCGGCAACGCCGGCCAGCACGATGGCAATGCTGCCCAACGGTATTCGTCCGGTCTCGCGTTGCCCGGTGAGCGCCGCGATCACCGTGATCACGGCGAGCACCACGATCGACAGGGCCAACTTGTCTGCGGTGCCGAAGAGTTGGATGGCCCCTTCCTTGACGGGGCCCGGCGTGAGGTCGATGACGGCCGAACCGACGGCGGTTCGCGAGTCCGCGCCGGGGCCGAACGGCACGGCGGCCAGTTGGGTGACTCCGAGTGCGATCGCGGCGGCGGCGACGCCGACCAGGGCCGAGCTCTGGGGGGCGTCCGGTTCGGCCATGTCGCAAAGGTACCGATATCCGGACCCGAAAGGATTACCGCCAGCTGACGTCCGCTAGCGTGCTTTACATTATGGGCTAGATTTGCAACGCCACTCGATTGACTTGAAGGGAAACTACATGGAAATCTCGGGGAAGAAGGCGATCGTCGTCGGCGGTGCCTCCGGCTTCGGACGCGCGACGGCGGAAGCGCTGGTCGCGCGTGGGGCCAGTGTGGCGATCCTGGACCGAGCTCAGTCGGATGGCAAGGACGTCGCGTCCGCGCTCGGCGCGGCCTTCCACGAGGTCGACGTCACGGACTTCGGCGGCACCGAGCAGGTGCTGAACGACGCGATCGACGGCCTTGGCGCACTGCACGTCATCGTGACCACCGCCGGTGGCGGCATCGGCGAGCGCACGATCAAGAAGGACGGCCCGCACAGCCTCGACTCGTTCCGGGCGACCATCGATCTCAACCTCATCGGCTCGTTCAACATCAGCCGACTGGCGGCGTGGCAGATGAGCAAGCAGGAACCCGTCGACGACGACGCCGAGGAGCGCGGCGTCATCATCAACACCGCCTCGATCGCCGCGTTCGAGGGCCAGATCGGCCAGGTCGCCTACACCGCGTCGAAGGCCGCGATCGCCGGCATGTGCCTGACGATGGCGCGCGACCTGGGCAGCCTGGGCATCCGGGTGCTGGCCATCGCGCCGAGCCTGTTCGGCACCGGCCTGACCAAGGGGATCCC
>JAHFVB010000007.1:0-4017 GCA_023264755.1 Mycobacterium sp.
ATCGGATGCCCGGGTAGCGGAACAGATCCCAGGTGCCGCCGATGCGCTGGCGGCGCTCCAGGATGGTGTAGCTCAGCTGAGGATTCTTCTCGTGGATGCGGTAAGCCGCCCCGATTCCAGAAATGCCCGCACCGATGATCAGTACGTCGGAATACTCGGGTTCAGTGGCGCTCACTGAGAACCTCCTCGTCATGGTTCAGCCGAGGGACCAGCGCGCAAGCTCCGTGGTCCCGGTGCGTACCAGCCTAGGCGGTCAGGTGCGCAGTGCGTCAACGATCTGCGCGAGCGAATCCACCGCGATCGGTCC
Organism: Mycobacterium sp.; assembly: GCA_023264755.1. GTDB lineage: Bacteria > Actinomycetota > Actinomycetes > Mycobacteriales > Mycobacteriaceae > Mycobacterium. The sequence continues at coordinate 308 of JAHFVB010000007.1, forward strand.
GGGTTGGTAGACACACACCTGTTCGGAGACGCCCTCGACCCGATCGCGGATGTGGGCAGCCACCTGTGCCGGGGTGCCGCAGGCGGCGATGGTGTGCAGCACGTCGTCGTCGATCAAGGCGCCCAGCTCCTGCCAGCGGCCCTGCTTGGACAAGGCGTTGAGCTCAGGCTGCAGGTCACCCCACCCGTGCGCCTCGAGCACGGGCCGGTAGGCCGGCGTCGACCCGTAGAACCCCAGCAGCTGCCGGGTGGCCGCGTGGGCTGGATTCGACTCGGACTCCACTGAGACGATGACCTCGGGCACGACCGCGAAGTCGCCGGGGCTCCGACCGGCCGCCGCGAGCCCCTCGCCCACCGCCTTCATGGTCACCTCGCGCAGGAAGCGCTTCGATCCGAAGGGCATCACCAGCAGTCCGTCGGCGTGCTCGGCGGCCGCCCTGGTGAGCCGCGGTCCGAGCGCCCCGACGTAGATCGGAGGCGATCCGTAGGGGTTGTCGCGCGGGGTGAAGTTCGGCGTCATGAGCGTGTGCCGGTAGAACTCCCCGCGGAAGTCCAGCCGCTCGCCGGTGGCCCACGTGTCGAAGATCGCGCGCAACGCGCCGATGAGCTCGACCATGCGGGCGACGGGGCGGTCGAAGTCGACTCCGAAACGCTTCTCGATCTGCGTACGGATCTGCGTGCCCAGCCCCAGCGTGAAGTGGCCCCGAGCCAGGATCTGATGGTCGATCGCCTGATGGGCGAGGTGAATTGGGTTGCGCGGGAAGGCGATCGCCACGTTGGTCATGAGCTCGAGCCCGCCCACCGTCGACGCCAGGGTCAGCGGGGCGAACACGTCGTGCGGCCCCTCGAAGGTGAATACCCCGCTGGCGCCGGCGTCGCGCAAGGCGCGCGCCCGCTCGATCGCGTCGGCCGGGCCGAACAGCGCCGTCATCACCTTCACGCGAGCGAGCTCCAGGAAGACTGGGCGGAAAATCGGTGGGTCGGCATACCAAAGCGCGCCGGAATCGCCACACTGGGAGCATGGCAGACGTCGTCGTCGTGGGTGCGGGTTTTGCAGGGTTGACAGCCGCACGGGAACTGGTCGAGGGCGGGTACGACGTGGTCGTGCTGGAGGGCCGGGACCGGGTCGGTGGGCGGTCCCACACGACGACCATCGCCGACGTCCCGGTGGATCTGGGGGCGACGTTCGTCGGTCCGACCCAGGTCGAGGTGCTCAAACTGGCCGCCGAGCTCGGCTGCCAGACCGTGCCCACGCACTGTGAGGGCAAGAACCTGATCCGATGGCGCGGCCGGGTCCGGTCCTATCGGAGCACCATCCCCCGCCTGTCGATCCTGGAACTGCTCGACGTGTCGCGCATTCAATGGCGTTTCGAGCGGTTCGGCAAGCAGGTCTCGCTGACCGAACCGTGGACGTCCACGGTGGCGTCCGAACTCGACGCCCACACGCTGGAGTCGTGGCTGCGTTCGGTGCACGCCGGTGCGAGTACGCGGGACCTGATGGCGATCATGGCGCGGGTGACGTGGGGGTGCGAGCCCGCGGAGGTATCCATGCTGCATGCGGTCCGCTACGTGAAGGCCGCAGGAGGCATCGGGCCCATGCTCGACGTCGAGGGAGGCGCCCAACAGGACCGGTTCCCCGCAGGCACACAACAGATTGCGCTTCGGATGGCCGATGCCCTTGGCGACCGCGTGCGGCTGGGCGCTCCGGTACGGCGCATCGAACGCGGTGACGGCGCCGCCGTCGTCCACACCGACGCGGGCGCGACGAGCACCCGTGCGGTCATCGTGGCCATCCCTCCCCAGCACCGGTCCGTGGTGACCTTCGATCCCGCTCTGCCGCAGCATTTCCGCGAGCTGTCCGCCCACTGGCCGCAGGGTCGGCTCAGCAAGGCCTACGCCGCATACGACACGCCGTTCTGGCGCGCGGACGGCTGCTCGGGTGAGGCGTTGTCCGACGACGGAGCCGTCTTCATCACCTTCGACGTAAGCCCCAGCCCCGACGGGCCAGGCATCCTGCTGGGCTTCACCGATGCGCGCACGTTCGATCTGCTACCCGCCGACGAGCGCAGGAAGGCGGCCCTGGGCTGCTTCGCCGCACTGTTCGGCGAGGCCGCCCGCGACCCCGTCGACTACCTCGACCACTGCTGGGGCACAGAGGAATTCGCCCCGGGTGGGCCAACCGCCGCGGTGCCGCCGGGAGCATGGACGCAATACGGCAAGTGGCTACGCGCCCCCGTCGCCGGGATCTTCTGGGCGGGCACCGAAACGGCCGACGAATGGACGGGGTTCCTCGAGGGCGCCGTCCGGTCGGGCCAGCGCGCCGCCGCCGAGGTCGCAACCTACCTGCGCTAGGAACTCAGGCGGGCTTCCCGGACTGCCTCGACCAGGCTGCGCAGGTGGGCGTTGACCTCGTCGGGGCGTTCCAGGATGGAGCAGTGCCCGCCCGACAACTCGACCAGGGACGCCAAGTTTGGTGCCTCCGAGGCGATCCGGCGCGAGGCCACGATCGGGAGCAGTCGGTCGTGCTGGCTACCGATCACCAACGTGGGCACCGTCAGGTTGCTCAACCCGAGGTGCTTGGAGCCCATCGCGTCGACGAGCACCTTGGCCCACCCACCCCTACCCACCGGCGGCGTCGTGGCGAACAAGTCGAACACGAAGTCGGCAATCGCCGGATCGGCGTCGCGCCCCACCGCCAATGCGGCCACGAAGCGCCGACTCTGCTGTACGGAGCCCGGCAGCAGCGGCGCCGCGCCGAACCGTTTGAGGAGCAGCCCACCGGCCCGGACCCGACCGCCCGCGAGCGGAGGCGGCACGGTCAGGAACTGGACGTGTCGGAGCAGGTCGCCCGAGGTCGTGTTGATCAGGGCGACGGCGTCGGCGGACTGTCGCACGCGGGCCGGGTACCGCTGCGCCCACGACTGGATGGCAATGCCACCCATCGAATGGCCGGCGATGACGGCCCGCTCCCCCGGCTCGAGGGTCGCGGCCAGCACCGCGTCGAGGTCGGCCGCTAGGAAGTCCAGCCCGTAGCCGCGCCCCTTCGGCGTGCTGCTGCGCCCATGCCCGCGGTGGTCGTAGGCGATCACCTTGTAGTCACCGGCTAGCTCGTTGACTTGATTGGCCCAGACCCGAATGGCGCACGTGATTCCGTGTGCGAGCACGATCGGATATCCATCTTCGGGGCCGAACACCTCGGTGTGGATGCGGGTCCCGTCGGGCGACCGAACATCCATCGGCCGGCCCGTCGGCATCGCATCGACGGGCGGGTAGGGCCTCAGTCGAGGACTCATCGGTAGCTCCGATCCGCCACAGCGACTTTGCTGCAGCCCGCCCATTTTACCCACGGCCGAACCGCGGTCCGGATCAGCCGGGCCATCGGCACCCGAACGCGCTCGCCCGGCCCGGCCGTCGTCGAGGGCCACCGCGGCCACCGCGGCCTCGGCGTGGTGTAGGGCGAGCTGTTAAATGGTCAGAATGCGCGCCATCCACATCGCCCGGCTCGACGGTCCACACGCGGCGGAGCTCGTCGAAATCGAGGAACCCACCTTGCCGAACGGGGTCGTCATCGACGTGCACGCCGCCGGCGTCGCATTCCCCGATGCCCTGCAGAGCCGGGGGCTCTACCAGCACAAGCCCGAACTGCCCTACATACCCGGTGCCGAGGTGGCCGGCGTGGTGCGCAGTGCACCCGCCGAGGCCCACGTGCGC
>JAHFVB010000007.1:4027-13332 GCA_023264755.1 Mycobacterium sp.
CAGATCGAGTATTCAAGCTACCCGACTCGGTATCGTTCGAGGCGGGCGCGGGCATCTTGTTCAACGACCTGACGGTGCACTGTGCCTTGCGCACCCGCGGTCGCCTGGCGTCCGGCGAAACGGTGCTGGTACACGGCGCCGCGGGTGGAATCGGCACGTCCACCTTGCGGTTGGCGCCGGCCTTGGGCGCAGGCCGCGTCATCGCAGTGGTGAGCACCGAGGCGAAGGCCGAGCTCGCCCGGGCCGCGGGCGCCTCGGACGTCGTCTTGGCCGAGGGATTCAAGGACGCCGTCAAGGAATTGACGGGCGGTCGTGGGGTGGACGTCGTCCTCGATCCCGTCGGAGGTGACCGATTCACCGACTCGCTGCGGTCGCTGGCCCCCGGCGGGCGGCTCTTGGTGGTCGGCTTCACCGGCGGGGAGATTCCCACCGTCAAGGTGAATCGACTGCTGCTCAACAACGTTGACGCCGTCGGCGTTGGATGGGGCGCGTGGGCGGCGACCCACCCGGGCTACCTGTCGGAGCAATGGGCCGACCTCGAACCCCTGCTGGCCTCCGGAGCCGTGGCCGCACCGGAACCCATCGTCTTTCCCCTCGAGCGCGCCGGTGATGCGATCGCGTCGCTGGAGCAGCGCACCGCCGCGGGCAAGATCGTCGTCAGGGTGCGCTGAGCCCCACCCGCGACCCCTGCGATACAGATACTTGCCAGCGAGTTACCAGAATCGGCGGCGGTCCTCGCCCCGAATCAGGATGGCCCGGATGCGGTCCGATCGACCGAGTCGAAGCTGGGCATTGCTTGCGGTGAGCAGCTAGGAGAACAGCAGTACAACCGAAGTTGAACAGTTGGATACATTCGCCGAGATTCTCTCGATAGTTGCTGATCATGCCCGTACACGCGCAATTCGCAGCTAGCGATTCGTCCCCGCCGCAGTTAGGGTCTGGCTGTCAAAATCACTGTCTTACTTGAAAATCGGGGAGTCTTCGTGAAGGTTCGTCAATCCGCGTCGTTGGTGGCCGGAGTCTGCACGCTATGCGTTGCAGCATCGGGATCGGTCACGCCCATCCCAACGGCAGCGGCCCCCGCACCGGTGAGCATGAAGAGCCGGGTGGTGTCTCGCCCCTACGAACTGACCGCCGCCAGCACCACGCAACTCGACAAGATCGTCAGCCTGCCCTACCAGAGCCTGATCACCATCCTCGAGGCATTCGCCGGCGTGGCCGGAGGCGCAGATGGACTGGGCGGCAACGGATCCAAGAGCCTGCAGGCCCTGCCCGCGCTGGTCTACGCGGCCATCACCCAACCCACCTCCACCAACAACCTCGAAACGTTGCCCGCGTCGATCCAGACCGCGCTCAACACCGAGGCCACTGCGCTGCAGAACTTCGCGACCCTGCCGGAGCGCCTCGCCGCACTGGTGACCAGCGCTACCTCGAGCACCTCGACCGCGGCCAAGACCACGCCCACCATCGGGACGGCGGCCAGCACCACGACGACCGCAGGCACCACGCAACTCGACAAGATCGTCAGCCTGCCCTACCAGAGCCTGATCATGATCGTCGAAGCGTTCGCCGGCGTGGCCGGAGGCGCAGATGGACTGGGCGGCAACGGATCCAAGAGCTTGCAAGCTCTGCCCGCACTCATCTACGCGGCCATCACCCAACCCACCTCCACCAACAACCTCGAAACGTTGCCCGCGTCGATCCAGACCGCGCTCAACACCGAGGCCACTGCGTTGCAGAACTTCGTGACCCTGCCGGAGCGCCTCGCCGCACTGGTGACCAGCGCTACCACCAGCACGGCAACCACGAACACCGTCAAGACCGCGGCCCTCGCGTCGTCCGCCGGCACCACGACCACCAGCAAGGCCGCCAGCACTACGGCCAGTGTCGATCCCATTTCGACCATCGTCAGCCTGCCCTACCAGAACCTGATCACCACCCTCGAGGCTGTCGCCGGTGTAGCCGGAGGCGCAGACGGACTGGGCGGCAACGGATCCAAGAGCCTGCAAGCCCTGCCGGCGCTGGTCTACTCGGCCATCACCCAACCCACCTCCACCAACAACCTCGAAACGTTGCCTGCGTCGGTCCAGACCGCGCTCAACACCGAGGCCACTGCGCTGCAGAACTTCGCGACCCTGCCGCAGCGCCTCATCACCACCGACCTCAACGCGATCTCCGGGCTGAGCTCGCTCGCGACGAACAAGACCGCGAGTTCACTTGCGACGGACAAGACGGTGAGCTCGCTGTCCACCGACAAGACAGTCGTGTCGTCGGCGGCCAAGCCCGATACGTCGACGGCGTCTTCTTCGTCGACGAAGAAGACGCCGCTGGCGAGCCTGACCGCTCCGACGATCAAGACGACGTCGGCCACGACGAGCAAGGCTGCGGATGCCAAGTCCGATGACAGCACGGCGCCGAGCTCGACGACGCCCCGCCATGCCAAGAGTTCAGACGGCGGGCCCGTCGCGAACGCCCTCAAGGCGATCAACAAGTCCGCGAAGGACTCGGGTTATGTCGGCAAGCATCGCGCCGACGACACGAAGTCGAATTCGGGTGACGCTGGCGCGAAGGGGAACTGAGCGCTGCTGGGCAAGGCTTGAGTGAACGCGAGAACGCCAGAGGACTTGCGCCTCTGGCGTTCTCGCGTTCACGTTTTGGATGACCCTGGCCGCTCGATCGGGGTTGCACGATCAGGGGCGACGTCGGTCCGGCACTACCAGGCGCGCACCCAGTCGACGAGCATGTCGGCCGGGTAGTTGCCGCCCTTCGGATCGCCACCGCCGGAGCCCGAAACGGCCAGGTTCAGTACCGGGAACACTCGGTAGTCGGGCAGGTTGAAGGGCCAGCCGTCGAGCGAGTTGGCCGGCACCTCGAAGTAGGGCTGGGCACCGTCGACGTAGTCCATCCAGAACGACATGCCAGCGTCGTTCCAGGTGACTCGCCAGGTGTGCCATGCGCTGTCGACGGGCCACGGCTGCGTCGCGAACGACGTGCCGTCCTCGCGGGCGTGAACGGTGGTGCCCGATGGCCAGTCTTGGTTGCCGTACCACTCGACCAGGTCGATCTCGCCGCCGACTTCGGGATGGTCGTTGGACAGCCACCAGGCCGGCCAGCAGCCATTGGTGAGGCAATTGAACTTGATGCGGGCTTCCCAGGTGGTGTTGATGCCGCCCCAGAAGGTGCCGACGAGTTTGCCGCTGACGTATTTGCCGTCCGGGTTGCGCGTGGCACGGATGACGAGGTTGGACTTGCCGTCGACGAACACGTGCTGGCGATCGTCGCTGTACTGGCCCATGTTCTCGGGCCGGTCCCAGAACACTGGGTTCCTGATCGTCTCGCGCGCCTTGGCCACCATCCACTTCCCGGGGTCCGGTGCGGAGCCGGCTGGACCATCGAACTCGTCGTGGAACAGGTAAGTCGGGGTCTGAGCCGTGGATGGGGGTGCGGCGGGAGGCGTCGCCGGGACGGCCCGGGCCTCTGGAGTCGGGAGTGCGGCGGCCAGTGCGCCGGCCCCCGCCATCATCATCATGTTGCGGCGATTCAAGTGAGACACAGCAAGACGATAAGGTAACCCGGCCCAACTGGTGCGTCTTGGCTGCCCGACGCGGCGCGGCCGGTGGGCCGACACCGCGTTCGGCATCCTATACCGGAGTTTGCCGGACGACGTCCGTGCGGCGCCGGCGCGGCTACGATTCGGGACCACCCGAGGCCGGTCGCTTGGCGCGCTCCAGGAAGGCCACCGCGGCGATCGCTTCGACGACGCCGATCGCGGCCCAGAACACGAATGAGAAGATCAGCGACCCGGCCGCCCAGCTGAAACTCAATGCGACGTACATCAGCCAGAGCAGCCGGAAGGCGCTGAGGGCCGCGAGCACGGCGAACACGATTCCGATGATCCGGCTGCGCTGGGGATCAACGCGGTTGAGCTGTTGCTCGAGTCCGGCGGGGACGATCTTCATTTGCTGCAATCCTCTCGTGGGGCGCCGCCACGTTGGCGTCGTCGTGGCAGCAAGTACACGACGCGAAGCCGGCTACCGATCCCAAGAACTGGGCCGGCGAGGTCGGCTCAGGCGAAGGGGCCCAGGGCCACGCTGCACAGGCGCGGCAGGCTTCCGATCGGTACGAAGGACACCAGCCTGCGGCACGTGCTCGCCGCCCAGCCCACCGGGCCTCCGCCCGCCCATCCCGCCGGGCCTCCGCAGACCGGCCACGCGCCCAGCCCCTGAGTGCGCATCACGTTGCGCGCCACCCGGATCTGCTCTTCGCGGCTAGCTGCGGCCGGCGTTCCGGTGCCACCGTTGGCCGCCCAGGTCGCGGGCGTGAACTGCAACCCGCCGTAGAAGCCGTTGCCGGTGTCGGCGGACCAGTTGCCCCCGGATTCGCATTGAGCCATCGCGTCCCAGTTGGGCTCGGCGCTTGCGACGGGAGTGGCCACGGTTGCCTGGCCCACGGCGAGCGCGCCAATCGTCACGCTCACGCCGAGCACCGTACGCACGCTCATGTCTCTCCCTTCGGAAGATGCGCGCACCGAGGCGCACGGCCGATTAGGACTGCGAGGCGGTCTCCCCTATCTGCAATTCTGGTGCTGACTTTACCGATGAGGCTGAAGTTGAACAGCAGCACTAATGGTTCTCATTGAGTTCTCTGAGTTTATTTAATACTCATGAGCACGGTGCGCCTGATGGGACTCGCTGGCGCGGTGCACTAGGGTGACGATCGCTCCTGTTCAGGACGTCCTGGGCCAGCGATCAGGGATTGTCGATCGCGGTTCCTCAATAAGACGACCGAGCCCGAAATAAGAGCCCTGAGTTTAGCAACCCGTGATGCTTATGTGATTGATGATCTTGATGGGTTAAAAGGGATAATTGGGGCGAAAGTTTCTCAACGGCCCAATGGTGCCTAAGTGACTAATGTGACTGAAGTGAATATGTCCAACCCCAGCGGACTGCGGCTCGAGTGCGACGTGGCCCACCCGCAGCGGACTGCGGCTAGAGCGCGACGTGGCCAACTCGGAACGAGCCGCGGCTCGCCTGCGACGTGGCCGACTCAGAACGGGCTGGGGTTCGCCTGCGACGTGGCCGACTCAGGACGCGGGCCGTAGCGCTCGACGTAGGCCGCGTGCAGCGGAGCCTGCTTCTCCCGCTTGATCGCGTCGACCAGGTTCGGATCCAAGCCGTGTTGGGCTAGCCGGTGCCTGCGCCAGACCTTGTTGAGCGCGAGGGACATCAGCAGCGCCCAGATGTAGATCGGGGCCGTCATCTCCGTGTGGACGTACAGCGAGGCCGGAAGCAACCAGAACGGCGCCAGCACCAGCAGCGGCGGAATGGCCGCCCGAATCATGTGGCGGCGCACGGCGCCCTTGCCGGCCAGGTCTTGGGCGACCCAGTCCCTCATCGTGTCCGGAAGACACCGGCCATACGAATAGGTGACGTACTCCCACGGCGTGGGTCGGGCGGTGGTCATCATGAGGCCTCCTAGGGCTCGGTCTTGCTAGCCGGGGATTGCGCCCGCCGCCAGTGCGGCGGCGTTGACGCGGGTCAGCACGCGGTGGAGTTGCTCGAGTTCGGACATGTCGACGCCGAGCCGCGCCACGACGGCAGGCGGAATCTCGAGAGCGCGGTCGCGTAACGCGATGCCTTCGGGTGTCAGTTCGACGTCGGTGGCCCGCTCGTCGGCGACGCTTCGGGTCCGGGTGATCAGGCCAAGGACTTCAAGGCGTTTGAGCATCGGCGACAACGTCGCCGAATCCAGTTGCAACGCGGTGGCGATCTGCTTGACCGACAACGCCGGGCGACCCCCGGAGGCCGACCGCTGGTGATCCCACAGCGCCAGCATCACCAGATATTGCGGGTGAGTAAGCCCCAGCGGCTCCAGCAGCGGCCGGTACACCGCCAGCACGGCGCGGTTGGTGACGGCCAACGCGAAACACACCTGCTGCTCGAGAGCCAGCGGGTCGAGCTGCGAGGGGGGCGATGCGGACACACTTGAATCGTACCCTAATAGTTAGGGCACTAGCAATAAGTGGTGTGTCGCTCGCTCAGCCCTTGGTCGCCGCGATCTTGGCTTCGAACATCTTCGTCACGGCACGCTCCGTCAGCTCGGGCCATGGCGGCCGGCGCACGACCGCCGCCATGCCCAACACTGCGGCAACGAACCCCGTGCAAGCTCCGATCAGCGCGATTCGGTGAGAATCGGTCGTCGGAGTCCACGTGGCCCGCTCGGATGCGACGGTGAAGACGCCAATGGGCCGTCCCCCCGCGCTCACGGTAATGATCACGGTTCCGTTCGACGCTTCGAACGGTTCGCCAAAGTTCATCTCGACCTCCTCGATGGATGCTTCGCCCAACCTAGCGCCCCAGCCGGAGCGTGCCGAGCTGCCGCAGTGGATTTCCCGAAAGTGGCTGTGTGACAGCGGAATCCAGCCACAGCCGGAATCGGTAGCGACTGCCGGTTGGCCGCCGTCAAGAATCTTCCAAGCGGTCCGGCCCAACCTTGGCAATCAAGGAACGCGCCGCGCCGGGCGGCGAAGCCAGAACGAAGGGAACACGCAGTGAACAACAGAGTCTCCGCGATCGCACTTGGGCTGGTCGCCGCGGCATTCGCGCTTTGGCTCGGGATGCGCATCTTCTTGATGAGCGAGTACGGCCTATCCGGCAGCTGGATGTTCTTCGGGCTGCCGTTCGGGGGAATCGGCATCCTCGTACTGCTGTTCCGGCTCGGGGTGTTCGGCTCCGGCCCGCGTTCGAACGTGATCAGTTCGCCCTGGCCGCAGCCGATCGGGACGCAGGCGCCCTGGCAGCAGCCGACCGGGACGCAGGCGCCCGCCGCTATGCCGGCGGCCCAGGGCCTGGCCGTCACCCATCGCCTTCACGAACTCGAGGGCTTGCGCAGCAGTGGTGCGATCTCCGAAGCGGAGTACGCGGCCAAACGCCAAGCGATCCTGGCGAACATGTGAACCGGGTCCGAGCGACCGCCGCCAGGGGGTGTGGCGGTCGCTCGGGCTCAAGCCTTGGGTCGCAACACTTCCTGTTCGCCGGCGGAAGCCTGCCGTTCACCCGAAGCTGGGACCACCGCCACCGCCACCTCGACCGAGGCCGACTCGGCTGACTCGGCTGACTCGGCTGACTCGGATTCCGTGCGCAGGATCGACGGGCGCATCCGCTCCGGCAGCGCCCACAGCAGCGCGGCGCACAGCGCCACCACGGCGACGGCACCTCCGGCGCTCACCGCCACGGGCGCCGTGGGGAAGAAGTTGTCCAGCAGCATGTACGCACCGAAGAGCACGAACAAGGCCGCCGCGCCAAGCTGGATGAGCCGCTCGGGAAGGTGCTTGCCCAGGACCGCACCGACCACGATGGCCAACCCATCTGCCACCACCATGCCGATGGTCGACCCGATCCACACGCCGACCCAATCGTGGTCGGCGGCCAGCGTGATCGTCGCGAGCATGGTCTTGTCGCCCAACTCGGCCAGCAGGAAGGCGGAGAAGACCACGAAGAATGCAGGCGCAGTGGCCTTCTCGGTACGGCTGGCTTCCTCTTCGGTGAGCGAATCCCCGCGCAGCGTCCACAGCCCGAAGAAGACGAACATGACTCCGGCCACGATGCCGAGCAGGTGCGTCGGCAAGGCGGCTCCGAGGAAGTGGCCGATGGCCACCGACAGGACGTGAACCGCGGTGGTGGCGGCGGTGATGGCGGCCAGCACCACCCACCAGCGGTAGCGCAGCGCAAACATCATCGCTACGAGCTGGGTCTTGTCGCCCAGCTCGGCGATGAAGATGACGGCGAAACTCAACAACAGAGCGGCAAGCACCCGAGACTCCTCGTTCGGTGGCTGCCAGGTCGGGGACATGCCTCCGGCCGGCAACCGATAACGGTCAATGCGGCCGAAGGTCTCGCCCACCGGCCACTGGCCGGTCCGGGCAACCGGGCCACGCGTGCGTTTGCCAACGCGGCCAGTATGTCGATCACCCGATTGGGAGCTACTCCCCTTCGCTGAAGCGACCATAACCCGTCGCCACCGCCGCACGCAACTCGAATCAATCGAATTGCCCACGCCTCCAATAATTTTGGAGGCTGACCAAAGAAAGTTCGGGGCGCCTGATCTTGCCGGCCGGTGGGCCCGGAACCTCGATTGCCGGTCGCCTCGTGTCGCCGATTGAACCAGGCGCAGCCCCAGTTCGTGTCACTTGGGCGAGGCGATGCTCGCCGTAGGACCCGCCCGTCGCCTCGCTCGACCGTGAGGATGGATCCGATGAACACACAACTGCCGCTGACCGTTTGTGCATTCGGGGTGCTGCTCGTCAGCGCGTGCAGCACCAGCAATGACCACAAGCCCGCCCCGGTCTACGGTGCGTCCGCCACCACCTCCGCGGCCTCCGCCGCTACGAACGCGACCGGCCCGGCGCACGTCATGACCGCTCAGAACTCCTTGGGCACGATTTTGACCGACGGCGCGGGTCGTGCGCTGTACCTCTTCGCCGCCGACACCGGCAGCACGTCGACGTGCACCGGGGATTGCGCAACGGAATGGCCGCCGCTGACCACCAACGGCGCTCCGGTCGCCGGAGCTGGCGCGGACCCAGCCCTGCTGTCGACCACTGCGCGGCCGGACGGGACGACGCAGCTCACCTACCACGGGCACCCGCTGTACTACTACGACGACGACAAGGGCCCGGGCACCGCCGAGGGCCAGGGCGAGTACAAGTACGGAGCAAAGTGGTACGTGCTGGACCCGGCCGGAAACGAAGTCGAAAGGTCTTGACCCCGAACCGAAATCAACTGCGGCGCAATCAAGGAGAGGTGGAGTTCCCCAGCGAACCGAGCCGGGCCAACCATTGCACCAAGGCGCGACAGCTCGGCCAGGTGTCGGATTCCTCGACCGGCAACATGGACTGGGGCTTGTCGAGCGCCTCCTGTAGTTCGGTGCTGGCGTCGTCGAGCGCGACGTCGACGAACTCGGTTTCGGTATCGGAGTTGCTCGCCCGCGCGACGTCGAGCACCTTGTCGATGGACTCGGGCACGAAGAACGCGTCTCCGACTGCTGACATCGCGAGTGGGTCGAGATAGACCGCGCAGGTCAGTTCCTGACCGTCGGCCAGCCGCACCCCCAGGAGCAGTTCGTCACCGCCCCCGTGCACGTGCGTCATCCGCACCGCCCGGTAGACGCAGGTCTGCGCCAACCCAACGAGCCAGCGGGGCAGGCTGTCATCGCGGGCCGAGGCGGCGCTCCGGCGCCGCTCGCGCAGCGCGTCGTCGTCGCCGATCAATTCGCCAAGCCCGACCAACAGCGCCGTAGTCTCGCGG
>JAHFVB010000007.1:13342-18396 GCA_023264755.1 Mycobacterium sp.
CCAGTTCGTCGAGGCCGGCCAACTCCTCCGCGTCGGGTGGGCGCGGCAAGGCCGGGCGCGGTGAGGTCGCCACGATCAGCATGCTCACCAAACCCAACAGATCCAACGGCTGACCGCTGTCCAGCGCTTGGCGCACCTCGTCGATCAACGGAGCTTCTTCGAGGGCCCCCTGGTCTTCTGCGTCAGGCGAGCCACCGGTCGCCGCGCGGCGCTTGCTGCGCCTGGCGTCACGTCTGGCCTGTTTGGCTGTGCTGCGCTTGCGTCCGTCGGCCATGGCACGGACCCTACCGAGCCGGGTCGACCTGGACCGACGTCGACCACCGGCCGGCGAGCGCACCACCGGTCGCCCAGACGGAGCCTGGACTCATTCGGCAGGTCGAAGCACGGCCGGTATGGTCAGCGCAAGGATCTTGAAATCGAGTGCCAGCGACCAATTCTCGATGTAGTAGTTGTCCCATTCGGCCCGGTCGGCAATCGAGGTCTGCCCGCGTAGCCCGTGGACTTGGGCCCATCCGGTCAGGCCGGCCTTCACTCGGTGGCGTTCTCCGTATCGGCGGAACTGCGCGTCGAACAGCTCGACGTACTCGGGACGCTCGGGGCGCGGGCCCACCAGGCTCATCTCGCCCTTCAAGACGTTGATCAGTTGGGGAAGTTCGTCCATCGACGTCGCGCGCAGCACCCTGCCGATCTTGGTCCGCCGGTCGGACCCCTCGACCCCACCCGGCGCACTGCCCGGCCTGGGTTGGAACGCTTCGTCAGCTGCGGGCGGCAAGCGCATGGAGCGGAACTTCAGACAGTCGAACACCAGACCGTCACGTCCAACGCGCTTCTGCCGGAAGAAGATCGGGCCAGGTGAACTCATCCGGATCAGCATCGCCAACACCAGGAGCAGTGGACCGATGACCACTAGGGCGAGACCAGCCGCGACCCGATCGCCAACGTGCTTGACGGTGAACTCCCAGCCCCGCGGATTGGCGTGCGGCAACGCCAAGACGGGCAAGCCGCCGACGTGTTCGACACGCACACGCTGCCCGACTGCGTCGAACATGCGCGGAACCACCCAGACCCGCAATCCGCGCTTGTGCGCCACTCGGACCACTCCGCTGCGCAATTCCCGGTCCTGCATGCGGGAGAACGCGATGATGACGGCCTCGGCTCCGGTTTCTTCAATGGCTTCCTCGATCGAGTCGGGTGAGCCGATCCGTTGAGTGGTCGGAACGGAGCCAAGCTCCATGCCCGCCCACAATGGCGGATCGACGGACAGCAGTCCGACCGGCGCCAGCCCGTATTGGGGCGACGCCTCGAGGCGCTGACACAACTGGTGGGCGACCTCGCCGTTTCCGACGATCAGCGTTGGCGCCAAGAAGTCGAGCCGGCGCCGCATCCACCGCTGCAACGTTGCGAGGATGAGCCGATTGACGGCGATGAGCACCGCCGCGCAGATCCACATTCGCGCTACGAGCCCCCCGGGGCGTTCGGGGTCGCCCACGAAGGTCATCACGCTCAGTACGCACATCGACGCAACCGCCACCGTGGTCTCCACCGGTGCGATCTCGTCCGTGAACCGCCGGACGATGCTGCGGCGATACAGCGAGCGCATGAAGATGAAGAGCACCACCGTCGGCACGAATGAGGCGATTGCCCACAACCAGACATCCGGTTCTTGCGCTCTCGACGCCCAGCACACCCCGATGGCAGCTGCAGCCGTGGCACCGAGCACGTCGAGGGCCACCGCGAACATCGTGACGGCGGTGTTCGACCGCGCGGTCGAAGCAAAGGCTTTCTCGCGACCACTTGCGGCCGCTGCCTTTTGCGTCGCGCCCGTTATCGGATTCTCGACGGAAATGTGTTTAATCGCCATTGGACACCCAGCGCGAATGGACACCGTCCGCGCGTCGGCGACCGGTTCTGTCACCCCCGTTCAGCATCGGCAATGTCCATCCGAGCGGTGCAGCAACCCAAGACAATGCGACCTACCCCCGTGAGAGTTTCACCCGACGAACAACATTGTGACTGCCCGAGCCAGGTTTTGCGGTTCGTTGCACGATCTCGACACGCCGCGGCCCGGCGAAGCGCAGCCCCGCGCGGATCGCATCGGGCAGCACCGCCTCGTCATTCCCCGACGTTGCCTCCAGCCGTTGGCTCCGGGAAAACCGGACCACGTCCCCGGGCTGCAAGATCAGCGATTCCGCGTCGCCTCGAAATTGCGCGTCGCCACTGGCGGAAATGCAATTAAAAGGTGCATTCAGCAAATATTCATTGACGGATCGCCGGCGGCCGCCGGCTCCTGACGGCGGCCGAACGGGCCGGGTGCGAGCGCGCTACCGACCGACGGCTTCGGAGTCGCCGCGCGGGCTGATGATCCGCGCGGCCGCTTCCACCACGTCCGCGCGCCGGGACGCCAGCACGGTCGAGTCGCCGCTGACGCGATCGGCGTCTGGAAACTGTGCCCAGGCCAGGCCGACGCCGAGTAGCAAGATCAGCAACTCCCCCGGGTTCCACCTGCGGTCGACGGCGCCAGCGGCTTGGGCGTCGGCGATGGCGGTGACGTCTCGTTGGTCGACGGTGCGACCGTCGACTTCGGGGGCTTCCAGACGCAACCCCTCCAGCTTCGCCCAGGTGACCATGCGCAGGTGCTCGGGACGGTTGAGAGCGAGGTCGAAGACCTCTCCGGCGAACTCGGCCACCGCGTCGGGACGCACCGCGACGGAGCGGAAGAACTGGGCGCCATCGGTGGTGATCACCTGCCGGAACAGTGTCTCCTTGTCGCCGAAGTGCGCGTACAGGCGCTCCTTGCTGGCGTTGGCGGTCTTGGCGATGCGATCGATGCGCGCGCCGGCCAGGCCGTATTGGGCGAACTCGGTCCGCGCCGCCTCGAGGATCGCACCACGAAGCTCAGTTCCAGTTCTCACATGAACATCATAAACAAACGAACTAGTTCGTTTGATACCTTTGACGAAGAGAGTTCGAGTTCGAGCACGAGGTCGGGCAGAAAAGGGAGCGCCACGCATGAACAGCACCAAGACCCAACCGTCGATCGCGTCGATGCCGCGCGGCGGCCCCACCGCGTCCTGGCTGGACCGGCTGCTCGAGACCGACGTGCTGGAGTACACCGACCGCAACGACGTCCCCGACCAACTCAAACAACGCGTCATTGCAGGCCTGGACGCCATTGGGGAACGCTTCGGGACGCACCGGTCCCACGCGCAAGCAGCGTTGGAGCTGGTGGCCGACATCCCCAATCCGCGCATCCTCGAGCTCGGAGCTGGGCACGGAAGGCTCTCCCAGGAGCTTCTTGCGCTGCACCCGACCGTCGAAGTGACCGCCACCGATCTCGACCCGACATCGGTGGCCAACATGTCCGCCGGTCCCCTCGGATCTCATCCCCGCGCACGCACCCAGGTCGTCGACGCGACCGCGATCGATGCCGGCGACGGGTCCTACGACCTCGTGGTGTTTGCGCTGGCGTTCCACCACCTGCCGCCGGCCTTGGCCTACCGTGCCATCGCCGAGGCCACTCGAGTCGGGCGCCGCTTCCTGGTCATCGACCTGGCCCGCTCGTCACCCCTGCGACTGGTACTGGGCTCACTGCTCATGGCTCCGATGTCCGTGGCGATCATGCCGCTCTCGTCGGTTCTGCCCACCATGCACGACGGCCTCATCAGCTCACTGCGCGCCTACTCGCCAGCCGCGTTGGTCGCCCTCGGCACCGCCGCCGACCCCGCGATGAGCGTCGAATTCCCAGCTCCACCGACGGGTGGCCTCGGCCCGGCACCGATGACGGCGGTCTTCTCCCGAACGGCGAGCTCCGAGGCTGACGCACACGAGGACGCAAAGAACCGATGAACGTGGCCTCCGACGTCGACCAACTCATCGACCAACCGCCGCGCGTGCAGTCGCTGCGTCGAGTGCTCGACGGCGTCCTCGACGGGATCACTCCCCTGGTCGACGCCACCCGTCCGTATGTCGACGGTACCGAGCAGCTGCCACGCGACGGTCGAGTCCTGTTGGTGGGCAACCATACTCAAACCGGAATGGCCGAAGTGTGGTTGACCAGCCTGGTGGTCCGGCGGACCATCGGCACCCGGGTCAGGACGCTGGCCGTCCGCGATCTGGGCAACGCGCCCGGTTTCGCCGCCGACTTCACGGCGGCCTACGGCGGAGTCGTCGGGAGTCCGGACAACGCCAGAGAGCTCATGCAACACGGCGAGACCGTGCTGGTGTTCCCCGGCGGCGGACGCGAAATCCAAAAGTTCAAGGGCGAGGAGTACCACCTGAACTGGGAGGGTCGCTCCGGATTCGCCAGGGTGGCGATTGCCAACGGCTACCCCATCGTGCCGGTCGGCAACGTGGGCGGCGACGACATCTTTCACAGCCTCACCACCCGCGATAGCGCGCTGGGCAAGCTGAGCCTGGCCGTGTCCGAGAAGATCACCGGTCGCCCCGACATGTTCCTACCGGTGGTACGCGGCCTCGGCCCGACCCTGCTGCCCAGCCCGCAGCGGTTGTACCTCCGCTTCGGCGCACCCATTGGCACCACCGCACCTGAGGGCGTCGGCGCCGACGAATGGACCGCAACGGTGAAGGAGCGGACCCAGACCGCCTTGGAGGCCGTGCTGTCCGACCTGTTGAAGATCCGGGCCGACGACCCCTACCGCGGACTGAACCCGCTGGCGTGGCACCGAGCCACCCGACCCTCCAGTTAGCGGCACCCCCCAGCGCACGGCTAAGCCGTTGTGCTGCAGCGTGATCCACCATGTGCCCGGCAACGCTGCCGGCAACCACGAGCTGCCTTCAGGCGAACCGGGAGAAACGACTTGCGAAAGTTGCTGAGTGCCGTCAGCGCCGTCACCGTACTGGCTTCGTGTTCACTACCCCTGCCATCCGACGTCGCGGTGGGGTTGGGGCCGCCACCCGTAAGCCTGAAGACGCTGCCCCCGATGGGGTGGAACTCGTGGAATTCCGGCATCGAGCTCACCGAACGCTCCATCACCGAGACGATCGATGCGATGGCCGACTCCGGCCTGCGCGATGCCGGCTATCGCTACGTCGTG
>JAHFVB010000007.1:18406-25558 GCA_023264755.1 Mycobacterium sp.
CGCCCCGACGAGGAACGCCAACGGCGAGTTGATGGCCGATCCCGATCGTTTCCCGCGCGGTATGGCGCCGCTGGCACGCTACGCCCATGAGAGGGGGCTGTTGTTCGGGCTGTACTCCAGCCCGTTCAACGAGACCTGCGGACAGGATGCGCGAACTGCGAGCCTGGGTCACGAGGCGGCCGACGCGGCGACGTTTGCCGCGTGGGGCGTGGACTACGTGAAGTACGACTGGTGCCGCGATCAGGCCGATCACGCCGACCAGGTGAAGGTATTCAGCGACATGGGTTCCGCCCTGCGGGATACGGGTCGCCGGATCGTGTACGGCATCAATCCGAACAGTTCCAACGATCCGACCGCAGGAAGCCGCTTCGATTGGTCGGGCATCGCCGACACGGTACGCACGTCGGGCGACCTGGTGCCCGTGTGGCGCAACGTGCTGCCGCCGCAAGGTCCCGCCGACCCGTTCGCCGCCGGCATGTTCAACGGCGTGCCCGACCAGTTCGCCGAGGCCGCGAAAGACGTTGGCGGACGGACCTATCAAGCCGATCCGGACATGCTGGTGGTCGGCGTCACCTGGCGCGAATTCTTCGACAATCACCGCGAACTGTTGAAGCGTGCCGCGCAAACCCAATCACTGCCACCCGCACGACAGGCGATGGTGGAGCTGATGCTCGCCATGCCCACCACGACCGCGCAATGGCTGGCCACGGCTCAGCCGAGCCTCACCGAAGACGAACAACGCACCCACTTCTCCTTGTGGGCAATGCTTTCCGCGCCCTTGATCGCCGGCAACGACGTGCGCTCGATGTCGCCGACCACTCGATCGATCCTGACCAATCACGACGTCATCGCCATCGATCAAGACCCGTTGGCCAGCCGCCCGTACACGACGACGGATCCTCGCGTCTGGGTCAAGCCGCTGGCCGATCGGTCGGTCGCCGTCGCGTTCTTCAATTCCTCGGAGACCACGGCCAACATCGACGCGTCGGTTGTCCAGTTGGGGCTGCCACCGGCCGAGTGCTATACGACCCGCAACCTCTGGACCGGGGTCACCGCTCATACTTCGGGCACCATGACCGCCAGCTCGCTTGCCCCACATGCCATCCAGCTGGAACGAGTCACCGCGGGCTGCTGACCCGAACGCGTCACCCCACCACCCACCTCACCGATACCAAGGCTGCCGAGGAAGTTCGTGAACCCGCTCGATCACCTTCCGGCTCTCCCCACCGGGCCACTGCTCTATCTCATCGTCATCGCCGTCGTCATCGTCTCGTCCGTCCCGATGGTGGGAATGGTCGTCGCCGCCGAGCCCATTCTCATGGCCGTGGTCGTGTTGACCGGAGCCAATCACGTCACGCTCGCGACCCTGGTGCTGTTGGCGATTGGCTCAGCCGCAGCAGGGGACGCGCTGGCCTACGGCCTGGGTCGGTGGTTCGCTCCAAAGTTGCTTCGGTTCCGCATCGTTCGCCGCTCCCGGCGACGCATCATCGGCGCACAGCAGATCGTGGCCCGCCGCGGCATGATGGGCGCGCTGGTCATTCAACGCTGGATCGTGCCGACGCGCGGATTCGTTCCACTGCTTCTCGGCGTCGCCAAACAACCCTTCGGCGCCTTCTTGACGTGCTCCACCGTCGCCGCCGCCGTGTGGGCCGTGGTCTTCATCGGCGGGAGCTATGTGGGCGGACCGAAGCTCATCATGGCGATCGTCACCGTCATCATGGCGCTCACCGTCGCGCGTTTCGCCGGACGGCTCGTTGCTCGGGCCCTCGGGAACCGGCGTCGCGTCCGATCGCCTGAGTGACCACCGACTCCACATCGTCATCATTCGTTGACGACCGGCCAAGGTACGCCGCTTCCGGCACGCCGGTCCACGGCTAGCGCCGCCCGATTGAGGTGGGCCGAGAGCGCGTCCAGGTCCAGACCGGGTGTTGGGGACTCCGCCGGGCCCATGAGTCGAGTCGAGCCCGGCAGCTGAAGAACTAGAACCACAAAAAAGGCGATGGCCTGGGACAGACGCGCTGTCCCAGACCATCGCCACAACTGACCTACCGGGGTGGGCAGGGAACCAGCGGAGGACACGGCGCCGGCGGTCCCGGCGGCCCTGGCGGGGGCGCGAGTCCTGGGCCGGGGCCACCGGGTCCGGGTCCGGGCGGGGGCATTCCGGGCCCACCGGGGCCGGGTCCGACCGGTCCACACGGCACACCGGGCGGGCACGGAGGAGGCGGCTGAGCGCTGGCCACGGCCGCGAAGCCTGCGGACGAACCCGTCAGCGCCGCGGCGACCAGCACCGAACACACCAAGCCTCGGCGAGAGCTCTTGTTGGACAATTTCATTGGCATTCCTCTAGTTGATTCTGTGAGCAGCGGTCGGCATCGGCGACTACCACTTCGACGTCGACCGACGGTTTACCGGACTAGTGCGGAGGTGGGGGTGGGGGCGGTGGCGGCGGCGGGCACGGTTGATTCGGCACGCAGTTACCCGGAGGAGGCGGTGGCGGAGGGGCCGCACCGGCAACGCCGGCTGCGAGGAATGAGCCAGAGGTAAGCAGACCCGCGCACACCACCGAGGCAGCGAGCCTACGGCGCAGTGCCGACCGCGATGGCATTGGCATGAATTCCCTTTCAGTAGAGGCGATGTCGAACGCCGTGAAATGTGGACGCTCTCTACGTTGTCACAGGATCTGCCGCGACGCGCCCGAAAAACCGCCGAATCGGCTATGTGTCTCGTAGCAATGATTTGTGGTTTGACTGTGGGTCGAGAAAATTGCCCGAGTACGCGAAAATTGTTATCGCACAGTGACTTCAGCGACACTCATCCGCGTCCTGCGGCGGGTCTCCAGCTCGGACCGCAAACGTGCGTTGGCCCACATCCGCCATGGACATAGCTTGCACATAGACATTTCACAGAAGATCGATAGACATTGCCTACAGAATTGATAAGTGCAGAACAGCTTTGACATCGCTCACCGATCACCTGCTCTGGCCAACGCCGACCGCATAAACCACCCAGACGGTACCCCCATCGAGGTGCTCGTGGTCGATGACGAAGCAGCGCTGAGCGAGCTGATCTCCATGGTGCTGCGCTACGAAGGCTGGAGTGTCTCCACCGTCGGCGACGGCGCCGCCGCCATCCGCCACGCCTCGGTGATGTGTCCCGACGTCGTCGTCCTCGACATCATGTTGCCCGACATGAGCGGACTGGACGTACTCCAGGAACTGCACCGAATACGACCGGAGCTGCCGGTGCTCCTGCTGACGGCCAAGGACACCGTGGAGGACAAGATCGCCGGGCTGGCCGCGGGTGGAGACGACTACGTCACCAAGCCGTTCAGCGTCGAGGAGATGACGCTTCGGCTGCGCGCCCTGGTCAAGCGTTCGGGCCGCGGCGTAGTCGGCGGTACCACTCAACTGGTGGTCGGCGATCTCGTCATGGACGAGGACAGTCGCGAGGTGACCCGAGGCGGAGTGGAAGTGCATCTCACCGCCACCGAGTTCGCCGTCCTGCGCTTCCTCATGCTCAACGCCCGCCGCGTGCTCACCAAGGCGCAGATCCTGCAGTACGTATGGGACTACGACTTCGAAGGTCGCTCCAACGTCGTCGAGCTCTATATCTCCTACCTACGCAAGAAGATCGACGCCAACCGTCCGCCGATGATCCACACCGTCCGCGCCGTCGGATATGTCATCAAACCGCAGTAGTCGGGCCGGATCGGAGCGCGCCATCCGGCTGCTGAGACCGCGCACGTGGTCGTTGCGCATACGGCTGGTTGGTGCCCTCACGGCGCTCGGGATCGGGTTGTGCGTCGCCGTCGGCGCGGGCACGCTGCTGGCCTTGCGGACCTACCTCATCGATCAGCTCGACGCACAGGTAGCCGACGCTCAGTCGCGGTCCGAGACCTTCTTCGAGATGGGCCCTCCACCATTCGTACGGTTCGAGGGACCCGGTCCGATCTTCCTCGACGGACCGGGGCAGTCAGCGGGCACAGTCGGTGCCGTGAGGTCGGGAACCACGGTCACCGAAGCCGCCGCCATCAGAGCCAGCGGCGACCGTCAGGCACTGACGCCGGCCGCGAAGGCCCAGCTGGCCGACGTGCCGACGGGGCGCACCTTGAGCATCAACCTCGATGGCGTCGGGGACTATCGAATGACGGCCAAGACGGTCAACAAGGGCGTAGTGATCATGTCCGGGCTGCCCCTGTCCGGCGTCGAGGCGACGTTGAGCTCGGTGGCGTGGATCATCGCGGGCTTCTCGCTGTTGGCGCTGCTTGGCACCGTCGCCGCGGGGATGGTGATCATTCGTCGCGAACTGGTTCCGCTGTCGCGCATGGCCCGGGCCGCACAGGGCGTGGCGAGCCTTCCGCTGGACCGAGGTGAGGTCCGGCTGCCCACCCCCATCGAGCCCGTGGACCAGGCCACCAGGCATACCGAAGTGGGACAACTCGGCACGGCGTTCAACATGATGGTCGACCGCGTCGCCGAGGGGCTGGCCGCCCGACACACCAGCGAAACGCGAGTTCGTCAGTTCGTCGCCGACGCGAGTCACGAACTGCGCACCCCGCTGGCGTCGATCCGTGGCTACACCGAGTTCGCCCAGCGCCTGGTCGAAGACGACCATGGCCAACGCGACAACCGCGAGGACCTCGCCCGCGCGTTGAGTCGGGTTCGCGCCGAATCCCGTCGGATGAGCCATCTCGTCGAGGACATGCTGCTACTCGCCAGACTCGATGAAGGTCGGCCACTCGAGTGCGAGCCCGTCGACCTGTCGGAATTGATCATCGATGCGGTCAGCGACGCGCACATCGCAGGGCCGGATCACCGCTGGGCACTGGACATTCCGAGCGAGCCCGTCTGCATCACCGGCGACCGGTCGCGGATTCAACAAGTGGTGGCGAACCTACTGTCCAATGCCCGGGTGCACACGCCGCCGGGGACCAGGATCGTCACCGCGTTGGCCTCCGACGCCGACCGTTCCGTCACGATGACGGTCGTCGACGACGGACCGGGGATTCCGGCCAGACTCTTGCCGGACGTCTTCGAGCGGTTTGCGAGAGGCGACGACTCCCGATCGCGAGCCTCCGGTAGCACCGGCCTGGGCCTGGCCATCACCCGGGCCGTCGTCAAGGCCCACCACGGGACCATCGACGTCGACAGCGGTCCCAGCGGAACCGCATTCACCATCACGCTGCCCACGTCGACCGCGCCCACCACCTGAGGCAAGGGCCACGCGGAAAGCACGTAGAAACGACACTGACTCGCCGCGATATCCGCGGCGAGTCAGTGTGTTTACTCAGAACGTCAGTGCGTCGGCTACCTCAGAACGGTGGCGGACCGCATGGCGTGAACGGGAGGCACGGCGGAGGCGGCGGTCCACCGAACGGCGGAGGCGGCGGTCCACCGAACCCGGGTCCACCAAACGGTGGCGGCGGAGGCGGCGGCCCACCAAAGCCCGGTCCACCAAAGCCCGGTCCACCCGGCCCATCGAAACCCGGTCCCCCGGGTCCACCGAACGGTGGCGGCGGCGGTCCGCCGGGTCCACCCGGTCCCCCGGGCCCACACGGCGCCCCTGGCGGGCACGGTGGCGGCGGAAACGCACTAGCAACACCTTGACTGAACGGCCCGGCGAGCGCGATCCCTGCGGAAAGCAGTGCAACTGCGGCCAACTTCTTCCGTGGTCCAACGGTGGGTGAACCCATAAATCCCCCTTTGTGTGGTGAACGAGTCGTGTTTGAACGCGTCATCTCGGATTGTTGACAGGAAGGCTATGGATCCGCCGAGTTTTTCCTATCGATTTCCTATCACCGTGGGCATCCCGGCACCCGGTGTGCTGATCGGTCGGCGTCAGCGCGCGGCGTAGCCCCCGGCCAGCGATGGCAAACACGTCGGATGGGTGGAGCTCGGGGCTGTCGAATCAGTGGAACCGTCACCTGAGCGCACCCGGGGGTCCGGTACCGCGGCGTCATCGTCGGGCCGCAAGGGAATGCCGACTTCCTCAGGGGATTTCAGAGCCGCGCGGCGGCGCCGTGGGTGCCCGGTGGGTGGGGCGGGGGGTCCTCACCCACCGGGCGGTCTTGGGCTCGCCCAAGGGCGTTGCAGCGCCGAATCCAGGTCCGTCGAAGCGAATTGGTCGGTGGCTTGCGCTCATGGGTGGCGGCCGAGGGACCGCGTATCGAGTCCGCGGCGCCTTGCCATGGCAATGCTATGGGCGAGGGCTGTCCAAGCTGTGAGGCCATCCTGTGTACGGCCTATCAAACTCTGGAGCTCGTGAGGGGCGCGGCGCGACCCACCGATCCTTCATAGGTTTCTCCTAGCTTTGGCCCACGG
The DNA here is from genome assembly GCA_023264755.1 of Mycobacterium sp. Classification (GTDB taxonomy): domain Bacteria; phylum Actinomycetota; class Actinomycetes; order Mycobacteriales; family Mycobacteriaceae; genus Mycobacterium. The sequence goes on from JAHFVB010000007.1 coordinate 24,727, forward strand.
GGTACCCATCACCAGGGGCAACCATGTAGCCATGACGCCAACAGCGCTCGACTCCCGGGGCTACTCAGCGGACTGAACTCGCCGCGCCGCCCCTCCGGCTTCGCGGCCGAATCCTCCGCCCGGCCCGCAACCGAGGCGCTTCTACCCCACCAGCCACTCCTTCAATCACTCTGTACGAGAGGATCTTTCATGACCACACTGATCGAGCCCGTCCGCGAAGCCGGCGCGCCGGACGGCCCGAACGAGCGGGCGAGACCGCGCTGGCAACGCCCGGCCTTCGCGGTGCTACTGATCGCCACCGCGGCGTTCTGGACCATCGGGCTGGGCCGCAACGGTTGGGCCAATGCCTTCTACGCCGCGGCCGTGCAGGCCGGCACGAAGAGTTGGAAGGCGTTCCTGTTCGGCTCCTCCGATGCGGCCAATGCCATCACCGTCGACAAGCCGCCGGCGGCGCTGTGGCCGATGGAATTGTCCGCCCGGATCTTCGGCGTGAACACGTGGTCGATCCTGCTGCCAGAGGTGCTGCTCGGCGTGGCATCGGTGGCGCTGCTGTACCTCATCGTGAAGAAGCGGTTCGGGGCGGGCGCCGGCCTGATCGCCGGCGCCACGCTGGCCCTGACTCCGGTGGCCACCTTGATGTTTCGCTACGACAATCCGGATGCCCTGCTGGCCTTCCTGATGGTCGCCGCGGTGTGGGCCCTGCTGCGCGCGGTCGACGACGGGCGCACCCGCTGGCTGGTGCTGTGCGGTGCGCTGATCGGGTTCGGCTTCCTGACCAAGCAGTTGCAGGTGATGCTCGTCGTCCCCGGACTCGCCCTGACCTATCTTGTCG
>JAHFVB010000179.1:0-6424 GCA_023264755.1 Mycobacterium sp.
CAGCGGGGTGCTGGCCGACCCGAACGCGCCCGCCGCCACCTTCGACTACGTCCCGAGCAGTCCGGCGATCGTCGCCAAGGCTCAGGCGATGGCCGCGGTGTGCTCAGCTCATGGCGTCCCGCTCAAAGCCGCGGCATTGCAATTCCCGTACCGGCATCCCGCGGTTGCGGCGGTCGTCACCGGGGCGCGCACGGCCGCCGAACTGGCCGAGAACGTCGCTCTCGTCGAACTGCCCGTTCCCGAACGACTCTGGGCAGACCTCGCATCGGAATGCGGCGCCGTGGCACCGGACTGGTGACTGTGACATCCCAACGGTTCGGATACACCGGCCGGCTCCGGCACGTCGAGCTGGCCACCGGTGCGGCGACCGTCGAGGACCTCCCGGAGTCGGAGTGGCGCCGTTACGTCGGCGGCGGACTGCTCGGAGTGCGGCGCCTGTTGACCGATACCCCAGCGCTGCTCGACGCGTTCGACCCCGCCGCGCCACTGATGTTCCTGTCCAGCGTGGTGGCGGGCCACCCGGCCGTCGGCCTACCCAAGTTCACCATCATGGCGAAGTCTCCGCTCACCGGCGGGGTGGGCGAGGCCCGCGTGACGGGAGGTTTCGGGCAGGCGTTGAAGGCGGCCGCCTGCGAAGGCTTGATGGTGCGTGGACGCGCGCCCCAACCGAGCTATCTGCTGATGGACTCCGACGGAGTGCAGGTGTGCCCGGCGCCGGAGCTGTGGGGAGCCGAAACCCACTGCGCAACCGATGTTCTCAAGCTTCGGCATGGTGCGGATGCGGCGGTCGCGGTGATCGGGCCCGCGGGTGAGCGGCTCGTGCGCTACGCCAGCGTGCTCACCGAGTGGACGCATCCCGCGGCGCGGATGGGGCTGGGCGCGGTCATGGGTTCGAAGAATCTGAAGGCCGTGGTCGTCATCCCCGGCGACCGGCCGCCGGTGTACGACCCGGCCGGACTTCAACACATCACCGACGAGTATCGACGCGGGATCGCGCAGAATTCCTCGACCGCCGCGCAGCTGTCACCCACCGGTTTCGGCGGCTGGTTCCTCGAGGCCGACCTGACCGGGTACGCCGCGGTCGCGAACTTCGAAACAAGCGTCCTCCCAACCATTGCCGCCGATGCCGTCGACGAGTTGGCACGTGCGCTCACGAAGTCAAGCGGCGAGTGTCCCGGCTGCCCGAACGACTGCATCAAGCGCTACGGCAACGACGTCGACGAGCGCCTTGGTGGGCTCGACGAGGAGGGACTCGCAGCACTGGTACTCGGCTGCGGAATCACCGACCTACCGACCGCATTGAATCTGCACGCCCGCTGCCAGGCGCTGGGCCTCGACCCCGTCTCGTTGTCGGCGGTGTGGGCATTGATGCGCGAACTACGGCGAGACGGCGGTGAGGACCTGCCTGCGGTCACCGAGCAGATCGCCGCGCGCGCTGCGGGATACGAACAACTCGGGGAAGGGGCACGCCGACTGGCGGATTCACTAGGCGAGCCCGCTGCGGCCATGCACGTCAAGGGCCTGGAGTTCAGCCGCTATGACCCGCGGGCCTCTGCGGGCCAAGCGCTGGCCTACGCGGTCAGCCCACTGGGACCGCGTTACGAAATCGTCGAACACGACGTCGACTTCGACCCGGAGGACGGCCCCTCCCACGGGCTGGCACAGATGCGAACCCTCGGCACCTACGACTGGGAGGACATGGCCCGGCTCGACTCGGCCCGCGTCGCCCGAACGGCCACGCTGCTGGACCTGTGGAGCGGCTTGGACGCGCTCGGGATCTGCCTATTCGCGGGGCCGCCCATGCGCGCGCTGACTCAGGTGCGGGTGGCGCAACTGGTCCACGCCGTAACCGGTTGGCTAACCAGTGATTCCGAACTCTTCCTCTGGGGGAGACGGCGCTGGAATCTGATGCGCCTGTACAACCTGCGCGAGGGCATCGGCAGTGAGTTCGACCGGCTGCCCGACCGACTCTTCGAGCAGCCCATCGACGCGGGCCGCCACGATGGGGCGACCCTGGACCGCGCGGTGTTCGCCCGCGCGCTGCACGAGTACTACGCGCTGGCCGGCTGGGACGATAGCGGCCGGCCCGCCCCGACGACGCTTGCGGCACTGGGCCTCAGTTGGGCAGAATCCCCGCCCGCCACCACGACGACAAGCGAAGTGAGCCAGACATTTCCGCGATAGAAACCAGTACCCGATACCTACTGGCCTCCGACAACTGGGCCGGAGCGCATCCGCGAGTGCTCGACGCCTTGATCGAAGCCAACTCCGGCGAGGAGATGAGCTACGGCCGGGACCGGTACACCGCGCGCCTCCAAGAACTCATCAAGGCCCAGTTCGGGGCCGACGCCGAGGCCTTCCCGGTGTTCAACGGCACTGGAGCGAACGTCATCGCGCTGCAGTCCATGCAGCCTACGTGGGGCGGCGTGATCTGCGCGCACACCGCGCACATCAACACCGACGAGGGTGGTGCCCCCGAGCGGGTGGCCGGGCTCAAGATGTTGCCGGCGCGGACCGACGACGGAAAGCTCACCTGCGCCCACATCTCGGAATTGGCGCACAACTTCGGGAACGTGCACCACGCGCAGCCCTCGGTCGTATCGATCACGCAGAGCACCGAACTCGGCACGCTCTACACTCCGGACGAGATCGCCGCGATATCCGCCCTGGCCCACGGCAACGGGCTGGCCGTCCACTTGGACGGTGCTCGATTGGCCAATGCCGCTGCTGCACTGGGTGTCCCGCTGCGCGCGCTGACCACCGACGTCGGCGTCGACGTCATTTCGCTCGGCGGTACCAAGAGTGGACTCTTGTTCGGCGAACTCGTCGTCGTCCTCGATCCGACGCGTTCGGCGGGCATCGACTACATCCGCAAGTACACGATGCAGCTCGCCTCCAAGATGCGGTTCATCTCCGCGCAATTCATCGCGCTGTTCGAGGACGAGCTATGGCGAGCAAGCGCACTCCATGCCAACGCTCAAGCGACGCTGCTGCGCAAGCTCGTCGAGGACGTCCCCGGCCTGGTGATCACCCAGCCCACCGAGGCCAATGCCGTCTTCGCGATCCTCCCGCCCGGTGTCGAAGAAGAGCTGCGAGGGCTGGCCGACTTCCAAACCTGGAATCCCGCCACCGGCGAGGTGCGCTGGATGTGTTCGCACGAGACCAGCGATGCCACCGTGCACGGCTTCGCCAAGGCCCTTCACCAGCTGGCAACTGCGGCATCGAGTGCGCGAACCTCCGGCCGCAGAGGCGAAACCGAACCGATTGCCTAGAAGCGACTTCCGCTCCAGCGCTATTCGGTGAACGTCAGGCGAACACCAGTCGCATCGCCGCCTGGTGGGCCTTGATGGTGGATGGTCTTCGCTACGGTCGAAGGGCGCCGACTCACCTGGTTGAGTCCGGCTCATGTCCGCTCACGATGGGAGTCCGATGGTGCAGGGCAGTGGTTCGTCGAGGTGGCGTCGGAGTCGTGGGCTGGTCGCGGTCGTCGTCCTGGTGGCGGCGTTGGCGTCGTGCTCACGGCAGCCCGGGGACTCTTCAGTCGACACGGCCAGCCCGATCAAGCACCTGGTGGTCATCTTCCAGGAGAACGTGTCGTTCGATCACTATTTCGGGACGTATCCGCGGGCGGCCAACACCGATGGCCAGCCGTTCACCGCTGCGTCCGGCTCGCCTCAGGTCGATGGGCTCGACACCACGGTGCTGATGCGCAATCCCAACCTGGCCCAGCCGCAGCGGCTCGGCGGCCCGACCCAGCAGGTCGTCTGCGATCAGGATCATGGCTACCGAGCCGAGCAGGGCGCGTTCCACGCGGGAGCGATGGATCAGTTCGTACAATTCACCGAAAAGGGCGATTGCCAGCCACCGACATTCTCGGCCCCTGGCATGGTGATGGACTACTACGACGGCAACACGGTGACGGCGCTGTGGAATTACGCCCAGCACTTCGCGATGAGCGACCACTCCTACGGCACGACCTTCGGTCCGTCGGCTCCCGGTGCGATCAACCTGATCTCCGGCCAAACGCATGGCGTGACGGCACAGTACATGCCGGGTGGCCGACCCTTTCCGGCTGGCGACGTCATCGAGGACACCGGCAACGGTGCAGGCACCCTGATCGACGATGCCCAACCCTTGGGCGACGACTGCTCCGACCGCGACCAGGTCCGATTGAGCAACTCCGACAAGAACATCGGTGATCTGCTCAACGCGAAGGGCATCACCTGGGGCTTCTTCGAAGGAGGCTTCAAGCCGACGGACGTGAAGCCCAATGGCACCGTGGTCTGCGGCGCCAGCCACCACGTCGGGGTCGCCCTGGGGGGAACGGGGATGTCCGGTGCGTTGCCGTTCGGCACCAAGCCCGACTACATCCCGCACCACGAACCGTTCCAGTACTACCCGTCGACGGCCAATCCTCACCATCAGCCGCCGAGTTCGACCGCGTCGATCGGTCACGGCGATCAGGCCAATCACCAGTACGACCTGAGTGACTTCTGGGCCGCGGCGAGCACTGGGCACCTGCCTGCGGTGAGTTACCTCAAGGCCCCCGCCTACCAGGATGGCCACGCCGGCTACTCCGATCCGCTCGACGAGCAGCAGTTCCTGGTCGACACCATCAACCGGTTGCAGCGGCTGCCCGAGTGGAAGAACACCGCCGTCGTCATCGCGTACGACGACTCCGACGGCTGGTACGACCACCAGGCATCGCCGATCGTGTCGACATCGGCCACCGATCAGGACGATTTGACCAGACCGGGCGGCTGCGGCGACCCAGCGAGCAAGCCCGCCACCTACGGAGGCAGATGCGGCTACGGCCCCCGATTGCCGTTGCTGGTCGTATCGCCCTACGCCAAGCCGAACTTCGTCGACCACACCGTGACCGATCAGACCTCGATCCTGCGTTTCGTCGAGGACAACTGGAAGACCGGCCGGATCGGCGACGACTCCTTCGACGCGCGCGCCGGAGCCCTCGACACCATGTTCGACTTCACCGGCCCCACCCAACCCGCGCTGATTCTCGATGCCCGGACGGGCACGGCGAGTTGACGCGGACTTGGAGGCTGATCGATCGACAGGCGCCTGACTACGACTGGACCGGTCCGATGTATTGGTGCCACCACGCGGCGTAAGCCTGAGCCTGCTGCGCGTCGCGATTCAGTTGCTTGCGAGCATTCGCGTTGTGCACGAGCGCAACCCAATTCAGGACCAAGATCGACAGGAGGCTCCACCAGCCCACGATGAGGTTCTGGGTCTGGGCCGAGCGCAGGGCGGCGTCGCATTGCGCGTAGGTGCCGCGCACCACGCGGCGCTGGTTGTACCAAAAGACCAGCGCCCCAATGTGCGTCATCGTGGTGATCTGAAACATTGGCTGCTGCTGCTGCGGCGGCGGATAGGAGGCGTACGGATTCGGCGGCTGCTGTACAGGTGCCGGCCGCCAATGATTGGCCGACTGCGGGATCGGTCCTGACATGCATTCTCCTGTGGTCGAAACTCCTCGCTAGACAGCCTAAGGGGAGCTGGTCGAGGCCAAGGACACGAAATGTGCCGTTACCGGACTGGGGTAGCCGACTTCCTCTCACCTGCGCGTTTGGCCAAGTTACGCAGCGACACCCACCTGATGGTCCGCGGAGGCGAGGACCTTCGCCTCTTTTTCGTCGGGATTCAGTCAGTGTGGGATGGGTCGATCGGAGGCAACGAGGAGGAGAAGGCATGCCCCCCACCACCCACGTTTCGTCGCTGGATCATGCCGGGCAGGTCGCACGAGCCTGGATCAACGAGGTGGCCAGCGAGTTCGACACCGACGATCGCGAGTTCTGCTACCGGGTACTGCGGGCCTGGTTGCACACCCTGCGGGACCGGCTCACCGTCGAGGCGGCCGCCCGATTCGCCGCCGGTCTGCCCGACCTGATTCGCGGGGTGTTCTATTCGGGTTGGGATCCGAGCTGGGTTCCGATGAAGTACGACTCACGGCACTACGCAGGACGCTTCGCCCACGAAGCCAACATCTCCGTCCGCGACGCCGACAAGTCGCTGAAGGTGGTGACTGCCGTACTGCTGCGCCTGCTCGATGAAGGTCAGGTGCGCCACGTGTTCGAGGAGCTGCCGCGGGAGATACGAGACTTGTTGTCACCTAGTCCATTCAGCTAGGCAAGCCATCCTCAGAGGTGCAACAGGAACCAGTCGCGAGCCAACACGGCCACCTGTTCGAGGGTCCCGGGCTCCTCGAACAGATGGGTCGCACCCGGGACGATGGTGATCTTGCACTCGGCCGGTATCGCGGCCTGAGCCTGGCGATTGAGTTCGACCACCACCTCGTCGTTGCCACCGACGATCAACAACGTCGGAGCCTTCACCAGCGGCAGTGCATCGACGGCGAGATCGGGCCGGCCGCCACGGGACACGACCGCGCCGACGTTCACACGAG
>JAHFVB010000179.1:6434-8903 GCA_023264755.1 Mycobacterium sp.
ACACGAGGGTCGGTGGCCGCCCGCAATGCGGCGCCGGCCCCAGTGCTGGCTCCGAAATAGCCGACGGGAAGGCGGCCGACGTCGGGTTGGCCTCCGAGCCACACGGTGACGTCCACCAAACGACGAGCCAGCAGTTCGATGTCGAAGACGTTGGCGCGGTTGCGTTCTTCCGTGGGCGTGAGCAAGTCGAACAAGAGCGTGGCGAAGCCCCCGGCTACCAGCGCATCGGCGACGAAGATGTTACGGGCACTGAATCTGCTGCTTCCGCTGCCGTGCGCGAACACCACGATCCCCTTGGCATCGCGGGGCACGGTGAGGTGGCCGGCCACCGTCACCGAGCCTGCGGCAACGGCGACTTCCTCGTCGCGCAACGTCGCAGCGTCGGCGCCATTGTCAAGCTGCACGATGACCTCCCTTGAGCTGTCGTTCACGCCGCCACGGCGCGTGGTTCGAGTATGTGCAACACATCGGTTCGACCGCGGGTGGCATTCGACCCCGCAATCGGGGACTTTCGTCCATCAGCGGAATCAGTCGCCGAGAAAGTACGCGCCCTCTGACACTCCGTACGTATCACCCGGCTGATGGTTGGGCTCCGCGGTCAGCTTGGCCCATTGCTGCGGAGGGTAGTACTCGCACAGCCGGGCCGGATCCCCGTAGCGGATGGAGAGCACACCGCCGACCAGGAACTCGTAGATGTCCTCGTTGTCATACGTCTTGGCGGGCGTGCCGTCGCTGAACTGCACGTAGAACGTCATGTCGAGGCACCCGGTCCCGACCTACGAGCCGTCATGCTCAGCTCCGCCCCGCGGCTCACTAGCCTGGTTCGCAACCATCATGTGAGCCTCCCCGTTGCCGCGGGCCTCGCCAAGGGTCGAAGGTCCTCATCAACGGCCACCGGCTCGGAACAACCTGAAGTAGGACCACAGCCGTCGGGCCGGCACCGGCTTCGGCCAGTCGTTGGCGCGGAAGTACGCGTCGGATCCGCCATCGACGAATATCACGCTCCCGCAAAGGAAGTCCGCAGCATCCGACAGCATGAAGCACGCCCAGTCGCCGAGTTGCCCGGCATCGCCGAACCCACCCATCGGGATGGGGAAGGACCGCACCACGCCTTCCTGCTTCGGCGTCGACAGCTGCTCCTGCAATAGGGGAGTCATGATCGCGCCCGGCGCGAGAGCGTTGAGGCGAATCCCGGCGCCTGCCCACTCGCTCTTCACCGCCTCGCGTCGAACCCAGCGAGTCACCGCGATCTTGGACGAGGCGTACAGAATCGACGAGGCGTTGCGGCCGAACAACCGGGTGGAACGAATTGCCCGCTCGGCGTCTCCTGCGAGGAAGGCCCGTACCGACCGGTTGGGCACCACCGGCACCGTCGTGGTCGAGTTGCTGGAGAAGACAACGACTTTCGCACGCTGGGCAGCGGCGAGTGCGGGACGCCACGCGGCCAGCAGGTCGACGACCCCGAAGTAGTTGACCTGGGCGATCGACGTCAATCGATCACGCCCTTGACCGGGGCCGAGGCCGGCCGCCAGCACGGCACCATCGAGTTGGTCCGCCAGCGCCAACACGCCTTCGGCCGCCGTACGTCGTCCCTCGGCGGTCGACAAGTCGGCCACCACGTCTGCTTGTTTGACGTCCACTCCGATCACCGTGTGGCCGGCATCGGACAACTTGTTCGCCACTTCGCGCCCCATTCCGGAGGCCGATCCGGTGACCACGTAGACACCCATCAGCGCGGCTTCTTTCTTCCAGCGGGGGACCGCTTCACCTTGCTGCCGGCGACCGCGGTCTCCAGCTCGACGAGCGCCCGCTCGGTCAGCGGTATGAGCCGCTCGATGTTCGGTATCACCTCGTGGCCGGAGACATAGCCGAAGGCCACCCGGCCGGCGTACGAGCAGACCGTCACGTTCAACGCCTGTCCGTCGATGGCGACCGACACGGGATAGATCTCCTCGAGCCGGGCGCCGTTCCAATACAACTCCTCCTGCGGCCCGGGCAGGTTGGAGATCGACACGTTGTAACCGCGACGCAGCCGCGGCGCAAACGGCACCACCGGCAACAAGACCGTCGGTGCGATGCTCAGCGCGAGCAACAACGTGGTGGCGTTCGACCCGCGGCTGGAGACCTGGTCCTTGGCCCACGCCATCGCACGATGGATGTGAGCCAAACGTTCGACGGGGTCGGCCAGGTCGGTGCCCAACGAGCACAACTGCAGGCCGAACAGATTTCCGTGCCTGTCCTCGTCGGCGGCCTGCTCGCGACCGCGCACCGTCACCGGGCAGATGGCGACCAGCGACTTGTCCGGCAGTTCGGCGTGTGCGATCAACCACTCCCGCAAGACCCCCGCAACCACCGCGGTAAACACGTCGTTGCCGGTCACCCCCGCCGCCTCCTGCACCGCCCGAATGCGAGCCTTCGACCAACTGGCCCCCGCGAACGTGCGCGCGTGACCGAGTCGGCCGTTGAACC
>JAHFVB010000180.1:0-5836 GCA_023264755.1 Mycobacterium sp.
ACCGACTCGCCAGCTGCGTGTTGGCGTTAGTCTGACGTTGATTTCGTTGCGACCGACCGGGGGTTTGGCAAATGTTGATGCGTTACGTGAAGTGCCAATTGATGGTCTTCCTGTTCGGCGGCATCGTCGGTCCGATCTTCATCGGGGTGTCCTTCTTCGTCAACAGCGTGACCAGGTCCGTCGGGGCGACGTCGGGTCTCGGCTCGACATTCCTCTACCTCGGCATCGCGATCACCGTGCTCGACGTGGTGGCGGCGGTGGTGTGGGCGAACTTCAGTGCGAAGTCCGCGGCGACCGCCCAGCAGCTCGAAGCGACCGGGGTGCTGGCGTTGGCCAACGTCATGGGCATGGCCGAGACCGGCATGCGCATCAACGAGGAACCCGTCGTCAGGCTGGACCTCCGCATCCAGGGGCCGGGGGTGAACTTCGACGTGCAGGACTCCGTGCGGGCGTCGGTGACGAAGATGCCCATGATCTCGGCCCGCAAGTTGGTGGTGCTGGTCGATCCCGCGACGAACAAGTTTCAAATCGATTGGCAGCGCAGTGCTTTGGTGGCCGGCCTGGTGCCCGCCCAGTTCTCGCTCGCGGAGGACGGCCGGACCTACGACCTGTCCGGCCAGGCCGGTCCGCTGATGGAGATCATGCAAATCCTCAAGGCCAACAACGTGCCGATGACCGGGACCATCGACATGCGCTCCAACCCGGTGGTTCGCCAACAGGTGATGGACGTGGTGCGTCGGGCGGCCGCCCAACAGCAGCCGCCGGCCGGCACCTATCCGCCGCCACCGCCACCGCCGGCGCAGCCCGCCTACGCCGCCGCGGCACCGGCCCCGTCGGTGGCCCAGCGGCTGCAGGAGCTCGAGACGCTGCGGGCGACCGGGACGATCTCGGAGACGGAGTACACGGCCAAGCGCCAACAGATCCTTGGCGAGTTGTGAGGCCGGTTCCCGAAGGCACCGCGAGGCCGCCGTCGGCGGACTATGGGGTGCATTCCGAGGTCGGCAGGCTGCGCAAGGTGCTGGTCTGCTCGCCCGGCCTGGCGCACGCGCGGCTCACGCCGACCAACTGCGACGACCTGCTGTTCGACGACGTCTTGTGGGTGCAGAACGCGCGACGCGATCACTTCGACTTCATCGACAAGTTGCGCGAGCGCGATGTCGACGTCGTCGAGCTGCACGACGTGTTGACCGAGACGGTCACCGACCCGGTCGCCAAGGCCTGGCTGTTGGACCGCAAGATCGTGCCCAACGAGGTGGGTTTGGGATTGGTCGACGATACTCGCGGCTTCCTCGATTCGCTGTCGCCGCAACGGTTGGCCGAGTTGCTGATCGGCGGCATGTCCGTCCAAGATCTGCCCGCCGAACTGAAGTCCGGATACCGGGCGTTGGCCAGAGAAGCCAACGGCGTCACCGAGTATCTGATGCCACCGCTGCCCAATACGCTCTACACCCGCGACACCACCTGCTGGATCTACGGCGGGTTGACCATGAACCCGTTGTTCTGGCCCGCTCGGCACGACGAAACCCTGCTGATGAAGGCGATCTACGAGTTCCATCCGGACTTCGTCGGCGCGACGGTGTGGTGGGGTGACCCCGAAAGTTCTTGGGGGATGGCGACCATCGAGGGTGGCGACGTGCTGGTGCCCGGCCACGGGGTGGTCATCATCGGCATGAGCGAGCGTACGTCGCGCCAAGCCATCACCCAGGTGGCGGCGCGGCTGTTCGCGGAGGGTGCCGCCGAGAAGGTCATCGTGGCGGGGATGCCCAAGCTGCGCTCGGCGATGCACCTGGACACGGTGTTCACCTTCGCCGATCGTGACGTGGTGACCATATATCCCGAAATCGTGGACAACATCCAAACTTTCACGTTGATGCCGACCGATGCGGCCCCCGGAGTCGAGGTGGTCGAGGCCAACAAGCCCTTCGTCGAGGAAGTCGCCGACGCACTGGGCCTCGGCACGTTGCGGGTCGTCGAGACCGGAGGGTCGAAGTACGACTCGGAACGGCAGCAGTGGGACAGCGGGAACAATCTGGTGGCCGTCGAACCGGGCGTGGTGTTCGCCTACGATCGCAACACCCACACCAATACCCTGTTGCGCAAGGCCGGCATCGAGGTCATCACCATCGTCGGGGCGGAACTGGGCCGAGGGCGCGGCGGAGGTCACTGCATGACCTGCCCGATCATCCGCGACGGCATCGAATACTAGAACACGTTCCAGTTCGGCTGCTAGCCTGAGCGCTGATTCCCCGCGCGCGTGTGGGTTTGCCCGCGTCACGCCGTGACGGAGTGGCGCCGCGCGCGTCGAACTGTGACGAAAGGACTGGCCATGACGACAGGTACCGGAACCCTCGAGGGTCGGGTGGCATTCGTTACCGGCGCTGCCCGCGGTCAGGGCCGCGCGCATGCGGTGCGGCTGGCCTCCGAAGGCGCCGACATCATCGCCATCGACATCTGCGGGCCCGTCGCGGATAGCGTGACCTATCCGGCTGCCACGTCCGAGGAGCTCGCCGACACCGTGCGCGGCGTCGAGGCGACCGGCCGCAAGGTGCTTGCCAGGCAGGTCGACATCCGCGACCTGGCGGCGCAACGGCAAGTGGTGGCCGACGGCGTCGAACAGTTCGGGCGGCTCGACATCGTGGTGGCGAATGCGGGCATCCTGAGTTGGGGCCGGACGTTCGAGCTGTCCGAAGAGCAGTGGAACAGCGTCATCGACGTCAACCTGAACGGGACGTGGCGCACCATCCGGGCGGCCGTCCCCGCGATGATCGAGGCGGGCAACGGCGGTTCGATCATCATCGTCAGCTCCTCGGCGGGCACGAAGGCCACCCCGGGCAACGGGCACTACGCGGCGTCCAAGCACGGGCTGGTCGCCCTCACCAATACGCTGGCAATCGAAGTGGGCGAGTACGGGATTCGCGTCAATTCCATTCACCCGTACTCGATCGACACCCCGATGGTCGAGCCCGAAGCCATGATGGAACTCTTCGCCAAGCACCCGAACTTCCTGCACAGCTTCAAGCCGATGCCGTACAAGCCGGTCAATCACGACGGCAAGAAGGGCCTGCAGGAGTTCATGACGGCCGAAGAGGTTTCGGACGTGGTGGCCTGGCTCGCCGGTGACGGGTCGGCCACCATCTCCGGAACGCAGCTCGCCGTCGACCGCGGAACCGCCAAGTACTGAACCGGCTAAGCGCACAGCGAACGGAGTGTCGCCGGCGTTGGTGGGCTGGGTACGTTCGCGGGATGAACCCGCTGCCCTTCGACTACGTCCACGGTGCCCTCGACTTCGAGGGCGTGCTCGTCTCCGGTGGGCAGGCAGACGCCCCGACGGTGCTCGTGTTCCACGGCATGGAGGGCCGCAGCGAGGTGCAGGTCGACTTCTGTCGCACGTTGGCGGACCTTGGCTATCGGGCGGTGGCCGTCGACCTGTTCGGCCGGGCGACCACCCGAGGTGGGTCCGAGGCCTGCGCGGCTGCGATGACTGAGCTGATCGAGGGCCGGGAGGCCTTGCGGGACAGGCTCGTCGGCGTGCTGGACGTCATGACGGCGCTGCCGAACGTTCGCCCCGACGCCATGGCCGCCATCGGGTTCTGCTTCGGCGGGCTGTGCGTGCTCGACCTGGCCAGACACGGCACACACTTGGCGGCCGTCGCCAGCTTCCACGGCTTGTTGACCCCATTGCCCGAGCCGCCGACGACGCCGATCACCACCAAGGTGAGCGTGTTCCACGGCTGGGACGATCCGTTCGCGCCCCCTGCTGACGTGGTGGCCTTGGCCACCGAGCTGACCGAGCGCGGGGCGGATTGGCAGCTGCACGCGTACGGTCATGCGCTGCACGCATTCATGGCGCCGTTCGCCAACGCCCCGGAGCGCGGTATCCAATACAGCGCGCCGACGGCGCGGCGGGCGTGGCAGGGCGCCGTCGACTTCCTTCGGGAGACGTTCGACTAGTTGGGCAGCACCAGCACCGGCACCGGGCTGTGGCGGATGATCTTGGTGCCCTTCGAGCCGAGGAACACCCGGGCGATCGCACCCTGCGGCGACGTACCGAGGGCCAGTAGCTCACCGTCCTCCCACTCGGCCGCGTCGAGCGCCTCGGCCCAGCCGTTGCCGGTCACGACCTGCAACTCGACGTCGTCACCCACCGCGCCGTCGGACTTCAACCCGACCAACGCTTCTCGCGCTTGGGCGGCCCAGGCCTCCAGGATCGAGCTCTCGGCGTCCAAGCCGACCTCGGGCGGATACATCGTGCGACCCCGCACCGCGAAGGTGATGACCCGCATCGGTACTCCGAGCTGCGCTGCGAATGCCGCGACCCGCTCGACCACGTGTCGCGACTCGGGCGTGCCGGGGTACGCGCAGGTGATCCGGGTCAACCCATGTGTCTTCGAGCCGCGGTAGCCGCGGGGGCTGATCGCCACGGGGACCGGCGACGAGTGCAGCAGTCGGTCGGCGGTCGAGCCGACCACCACTTGGCCGAGACTGCCGTCGGCGGACGAGCCCAGCACCAGCACGTCGGCCTCGAGCTCCTTGGCGGCGTCCAACAGGCCACCCGAGGCCGACCGGTGCGCGTACTTGTGGAAGCTGACCTCTAGCGCAGCGTCCAGGGAGGCGATGCAATCCCGCGCCTGGGCCGCCGAGTCGGCCGCCAGCCGGTCGGCGTACTGGGCGTACTCCGCGTCGATGCGCGCCGGCGACGGTGTGGTCCACGGTTTGGGGACGACGGTAACGACGGCCAGCGACGTCTTGAGCGTCCTGGCGGCCTCCACGCCCAGGTGCAACGCCGAAATCCCGGCCTTGCCAACGAGATACCCGACGACGACGGTCATGGCTGATCCTTCGGCGTCACGATCTCCACCTCATCGAGGCCTGGCAGGGCCGGCGTGATGACGCCGCCACCCCGGTTGAGGGCGCTGTGGTGGCGACCCCACAGCAAGTAGTAGACGAGCACGACGGCCACCCAACCGCTGAACGCCACCCACGTGTACCAGTGCAGGCTGTAGAGAATGTAGCCGCACGCGGCGATCGAGAGGATCGGCGTGACCGGATACAGCGGCACCTTGAACCCGCGCGGTAGCTCGGGTTCGCGGCGGCGCAGGATGATCACGCCAAGCGACACCACGATGAAGGCCGTCAGCGTGCCGATCGACACCATGTCGGCGAGCTTGTCGAGCGGGATGAAGCCCGCCAGGATGCTCACGACGATGGCCACGACGATGGTGTTGTTGACCGGCGTCATGCTCCTGGGATTGACCTTCGCGAACATCGAAGGCAGCAGTCCGTCGCGGCCCATGGCGAACAAGATGCGGGTCTGGCCGTACATCGTGACCAAGGTGACCGAGAAGATCGAGATGACGGCCCCGGCTGCGAGCACCGTGCTCCAGCCCTTGAATCCGGTGACGTCGTCCAGGATTTGGGCCAGCCCGGCCTCTTGTCCCTCGAAACCCGTCCAGTCTTGTGCGCCCAATGCGGCGAACGTGACCAGGATGTAGATCGCGGTGACGATCAACAGGGCAGCGATGATGGCGCGCGGCATGGTCTTCTGCGGGTCCTTGACTTCGTCACCCGCGGTGGAGACGGCGTCTAGTCCGATGTAGGAGAAGAAGATCGTCCCCGCGGCGAGCCCGACCGCACCCCAGCCCATCGGGGCGAAGTTGGCGAAGTGGTCGGTGGTGAACCCGGTGAACGCAATGACCGAGAACATCGCCAGCACGCCCAGCTTGATGAGCACCATGATGGTGTTGGCCCTGGCCGACTCCGAAGCTCCGCGGATCAGTAGCAGCATGCACATGACGACCAAGACGATCGCCGTAAGGTTGATGAGGCCGGGGTCGGT
>JAHFVB010000180.1:5846-8884 GCA_023264755.1 Mycobacterium sp.
CGGTGTCCCACGGCGCCGCGGTGATTGCGTGGGGGAGTTGGACGTGGAGGACATTGCCCAACAGTTTGTTGAGGTACTGACTCCACCCCACGGCGACCGCGGCGGTGGACACGCCGTATTCCAGCAGCAGGCAGGCCGCCACGCCCATCGCGACGAATTCGCCGAGGGTGGTGTAGGCGTACGAGTACGTCGACCCCGAAACCGGCACGGCCGAAGCCATTTCCGCGTAACAGATGGCGGCCAACCCGGCCGCGATGCCCGCGAGCACGAACGAGAGCAGCACGGCGGGCCCCGCCTCGGGAACTGCCTCGGAGAGCACGAAGAAGATACCGGTGCCTACGGTGGCGCCGACGCCGAACATCGTCAGCTGGAAGACGCCGATAGTGCGTTTGAGTTCGTGGGAAGCGCCGTGTGCGACCGGTGCGCCCAGGATGGGCCGGCGGCGCAGCATCTGTTCGGTCAGACTCACCGTTGGTGAGGGTGATGCCATGGAGCCTCCTGAAGTCATGCTGTGAGCGGGAGTGAGACGAACCTAACCCCGTTGGGCCAGTACCGCAGCGAACCGGTCCACCGCCCAGTCGAGCTCCTGCTCGGTGATCACGAGTGGGGGTGCGAAGCGCAGCGTCGCGCCGTGGGTGTCCTTGACGAGCACGCCTTGATCGGCAAGCAGCGAACTGACGTGTTTGCCTGTGCCACAGGCGGGGTCGAGGTCCACTCCAGCCCACAGCCCGAGGCCACGCACCGCGAGCACGCCGTGGCCGATGAGCGCCGTCAGTCGGCGGTGCAGGTGGACGCCGAGTTGTCGGGACCGCATCTGGTATTCACCGCGTGCGAGCATCGCGACCACGGTGGTTCCGATCGCCGCGGCCAGGGGGTTCCCCCCGAACGTGGAACCGTGCTCGCCGGGATGTAGGACGCCAAGCACGTCGCGGTTGGCCACGACCGCCGACAGTGGCACGATGCCGCCACCGAGGGCCTTTCCGAGCAGGTAGACGTCGGGGACCACGCCCCAGTGGTCGCAGGCGAAGGTCCGCCCGGTACGTGCGAGGCCGGACTGAATCTCGTCGGCGATCATCAGCACGTTGCGTTCGGTGCACAGTGCCCGCACGCGCGGAAGGAAGTCGTCGGGCGGAACGATGATGCCGGCCTCGCCCTGGATGGGCTCCAGCAGTACTGCGACCGTGTCGTCGTCGATGGCGTTGGCCACCGCATCGGCGTCGCCGAACGGCACGGCGCGGAAGCCCGGCGTGAACGGACCGAAGCCACCGCGGGCCGACTGGTCGCTCGAGAATGAGACGATGCTGATGGTGCGGCCATGAAAGTTGTTCTGCGCCACGATGATGTTGGCCCGGCCTTGTGGCACGCCCTTGACGTCGGTGCCCCACTTGCGGGCCACCTTGAGTCCGCTTTCCACGGCCTCGGCGCCACTATTCATCGGTAGCACCATGTCCTTGCCGCACAGCTCGGCCAGTGCGGCGCAGAACGGACCCAGCCGGTCGGAGTGGAACGCCCGGCTGACCAGCGTGACGGCGTCGAGTTGCGCGTGCGCGGTGGCGGTGAGCTCGGGATTGCGGTGTCCGAAGTTCACCGCTGAATAGGCGGCCAGGCAGTCGAGGTACCGGCGGCCCTCGACGTCGGTGATCCACGCGCCCTCGGCCGACTCGGCGACGATGGGCAGCGGCGCGTAGTTGTGTGCGGCATACCGTTCTTCGACGGCGATCGCCGCCTCGGTCAGCTGGTGCCCCTGCGTCGTCACGCCATCCAGGATGGTCATGGATATACCTCCAAAGTGCAGCATTTGACGGATCCGCCGCCCTTGAGCAGTTCGGAGAGGTCCACCCCGATGGATTCGAATCCGGCGTCGGTCAGTTGTTTGGCGAAGCCGGTCGCGGCGGCCGGGTGTACGACGTGCAACCCATCGGATACCGCGTTGAGCCCGAGCACGTAGGCGTCGGCGGTGGCTACCTCGATGGCGTCGGGAAACAGCTGTTCCAGCCGGGCCCGGGAGGCCGGGCTGAAGGCCGGCGGGTAGTAGGCGATGGTGTCGTCGTCGAGCACGGCCAGCGCGGTGTCGAGGTGGTAGAACCGCGGGTCGACCAGTTCGAGGCTGACGACGGGGCGGTCGATCAGGACGGCCACCTCGCCGTGGGCCCTCGGGTCGGTGCGAAAGCCGTGGCCGGCCAACACCGTTGACCCGACGACGAGCAGGTCGCCCTGGCCCTCGTTGACGTGCTTGGTGTGCACGGTGGCGAAGCCGCGGTCGGTCATCCACTGTGCGTAGGCGACCGCCTCACCCGCGCGCTCGGGGTAGGCGAACCGCGCCACGACGGCCGTGCCGTCGACGACGAGACCTCCGTTGGCCGCGTAGACCATGTCGGGTAGTCCTGCGACGGGCTCGACGAGCTCGACGGTGTGCCCCAGCGAGCGATAGACGTCGATCAGCCGTTGCCACTGGCGAACTGCAACACCGGCATCGACCGTCGTCGACGTGTCCATCCACGGGTTGATCGCGTATTCGACGGCGAAGTGGGTCGGGGCCGTCATGGCGTAGGTGCGGAGTCGAGCCGAACGGGAGCGCGGTCGTGCCCCCCGGTCGCTGCGCTCCGGCGCTCCGCAGGGCGGTGCGGCGAGCTCACCCGCGGGGTGCTCCGGGTGCGCGGACGCAGCGATATCCGAAATCGTCATGATTCAACGATATGGAGGTCGGTTCGCGCAATCAATCACCGTCTGTTGCGTGATAAGCCACGATTCATTGTTCAATAGCTATTATTGCAGCGATTTGTTGCACGAAGGGAAAGGTGTCCGCATGGATCGCTTGGACGAGACCGACGAACGGATTCTGGCGGAGCTGGTGGACCACGCGCGGGCGACGTTCGCAGAGCTCGGGGAGCGGGTGAATCTCTCCGCGCCCGCCGTCAAGCGCCGCGTCGACCGAATGTTGGACACCGGCGTCATCCGCGGCTTCACCACCATCGTGGACCGCGACGCAATCGGCTGGAACACAGAGGCTTACGTGCAGGTCTATTGTCACGGGACCA
>JAHFVB010000579.1 GCA_023264755.1 Mycobacterium sp.
TCGCCCTGACCTATCTGGTCGCCGGCCCGCCTCGGCTTGTCGTCCGACTGGCTCAGCTGATGGCCGCGCTAGGCGCCATGATCGTCGCCGCCGGATGGTGGGTCTTGCTGGTCGAGGTCTGGCCCAAGGACAGCCGGCCCTACATCGGTGGCTCGGAGAACAACAGCTTCCTGGACCTCACGTTCGGCTACAACGGCCTCGGCCGACTGACCGGCGGTGAGACGAACACCCCTGGTGGAGGTTCGAGTCCGAGCGGACTGGGCGGACCAGGTGGGGGCTCGCCCTTCGGGCATGCGGGGATCACCCGGTTGTTCACGGGTGAATCGGGCGCCCAGATCTCCTGGCTGCTCCCTGCAGCGCTGATCTTGCTGGTCGTCGGGCTGGTGCTGCGCGGACGGAAGTCACGCACCGACGCCGACAGAGCTCAGTACCTGGTCTGGGGCAGCTGGCTGCTCGGGACGGCGATCGTCTTCAGCTTCATGTCCGGCATCTTCCACGACTACTACACGGTCGCGCTGGCGCCCGCGGTGGCCGCGTTGGTCGGAATCGGAACCGCAGACCTGTGGCGGCGCCGTCAAAGTCCTTGGCCGTCACTCACTTTGGCCGCACTTGCCGCCGTCACGGGAGGCTGGGCGTGGGTGCTGCTCGGCCGCACCCCGGACTTCGTCCCCTGGTTGCGCTGGGTCGTCATCGCTGCGACCGCGGTAGCCGTCCTCGGCCTGCTGATCGACGCGACGCGCTCGAAGGCCACGGGCACCCGGTTCACCGGAGTCCGGAAGTGGGCCGGTGCGCTCGCGATCGCCGCGGCGCTGGCGGGACCCCTGGCCTACTCGATCCAGACCCTCAACACGGTCCACACCGGTGGGGTCATCACG
Organism: Mycobacterium sp.; assembly: GCA_023264755.1. Lineage (GTDB taxonomy): Bacteria > Actinomycetota > Actinomycetes > Mycobacteriales > Mycobacteriaceae > Mycobacterium. Next base: position 876 of record JAHFVB010000579.1, read on the forward strand.
GCCGGACCGCAGGTACCCGGCACCGGCATGCCCGCCATGGCCGGCAAGGGAACGGGGGCCGACGCCGCCCCGAAGCAAGAAGACAACAAGGTGCCCGACGCCGTCGTGCACAAGCTGACCGAGGACGCCCAGTCGTACACCTGGGCCGCGGCGGTACCCGGGTCGACCGAGGCCGCCTACTACCAGCTGGATTCAGACCAGCCGGTGATGGCCTTGGGCGGCTTCAGTTCCGGCGACCCCGCACCGACGCTGGAGCAGTTCCAGACCTACGTCGCCGACGGCCGCATCCACTACTACATCCCGTCCACCGGAATCGGCATCCCCAAGATCTCGAACGGACCCGGAACGGGGGCCCTCAAGCCACCCGGCAGCAACGGGTCGAACGAGGCCGAACGCATCGGCGACTGGGTCAAGCAGCACTACACCGCCGTCACCATCGACGGCGTCACGCTGTACGACCTGACCCAGCCCCGCGCCTGAGGCTTAGAGGTCACCGGAGAAGTCGGCGGACAACCAGCGGTCGGGGCGAATGGTGAACAACACACTCTCCTCCTCCCCGAAGCTGCGGACGAACGCCAGCCCGCCCTCCTGGCCGAGGTACCGGATGGCGATGGCCTCGCGTACCTCGACCGGGGCGGGCCTGGTGGTCTCGACGACCGTGCCCTCCACGATCACGTACTGATACGGCAGCTCCTCGCGCTGAACGACGAGCGTGACCACCCCGGCTTGCTCGATGAGCCTGGCCTTGCGCGAGGGACTCGTGTTGATTCGGATGTGGCCACCGGGGGTGTAGTCATACCAAATCGGAACACTCGCGGGCGGTCGACCGCCGGAGGCAGCAACGGACAGCACCGCGACGTGCTTTGCCGCCAGGAAGTTCTCGCGTTCGGACTCGGAAAGGGGCTTCATGTGAGCGGGAACACGGTCATCGGAGGCGCTATTCCCAGTGCGTGATTCTCGCTGTGTGCGAGGGTCCCTTCGCTCCTGGTCGTCGGCACCGACGACCGCCGCTTCGAGGATCTCGGGATGACCGGCGAGCGTCTCCTCGACTTCGCCACCGCGCTGCGCACCGTGTTCCTCATCCGCTATTCGTTACCTCGCGCTGACGTCCGGCACCCGAGGCTCGTCGGGCGCGATCGCGACGTTGATCGATGCGCTCTTGAACGGCTGCAACTGCTCATCAGTCGCCTCGGAGTCGGTAACCAACGTGGCACCGGCAGGGATTGGAGCCCACGCGTGGAATGGTCTGTGCCCCAACTTGTCTGCGTGGGCCAACACATACAGCGCGCTGGAGCGCTGCATCATGAGTTCTTTGAGCCGAGTCTGCTCCAACTCGGCTTCACAGATGCCTAGTTCAGCGGTGACGCCGTCCGCCCCGAGGAACGCGCGATCGAACGTCAGCCGCTCCAGGGTCGCCTCGGCCAAGGGCCCAACGAAGCCCTGGCTGAGGTGCCTTAGCGTGCCACCGATGCACTCGACCCGGACTCCATCGGCATCGGCAAGAGCTTCGAGCGCCGTCAGGCCGGCGGTTACCACCGTCAGGCCTGCGATGGAGCCTAGGTAATCCCCCATCGCTCCGACCGTGGTGCCCGCGTCCAGCAGGATGGTCTCGCCGGGCTGAACTTGCCGTGCCGCCCACCGTGCGATCGCGTCCTTGGCCTCGAATCCTTGCATTGCTCGCTGACGGATGGACGATTCCGGCTGACGCCCAAGAGCGATCGCGCCTCCGTAGGTGCGGGCGATGAGTCCCTGTTCGGTCAGCAGACTCAGGTCACGACGGATGGTCGACGCCGTCACGCCGAACTGAGCCGACAGTTCGTCGACGCTGGCCAGTCCCGTGGACCGGGCCAATCGAATGATCTCAGCGCGACGGCCCTTGGACCCCCGTGGTGGCATCGCTTACTCCTAATGCAGAACCGTTGTGCTCGTTGCCAGTTCGGCAGCCTGCCGCAATGCCTCGACCATGCTACCGGCCTCGGCGATACCCTTGCCGGCGATGTCGAAGGCAGTCCCGTGGTCCACGGAGGTGCGGATGATTGGCAGTCCCACCGTGATGTTGACACCTGCCTCGATGCCAAGGACCTTGACCGGTCCGTGGCCTTGATCGTGATACATCGCCACGATCAAGTCGTAGTCACCGCGGCCGGCGAGGAAGAACGCGGTATCTGCGGGCAATGGTCCGTGGGCGTCGATTCCATCGGCGACC
>JAHFVB010000181.1 GCA_023264755.1 Mycobacterium sp.
GTAGTTCGCGCACCCGGCGCAGCGATGCTTCCTTCTCCATAAAGGCTTGTGCCGTCGACGCGAACAGCAGCCTTTCGGGGGATGCGACCTCACTCATGCGCGCTTCGCTCCGCTCTCGCTTGGGCTTTCGCTTCGAAGCGAACGTGCGCGCCGGCTTCCAGCGCGCACGTTCGTCAGCCGGTGGTCAGGCCAGTACGAGTGCGGGCACGTCGGGCTTGTGCACGATCTCGTTGGGCACCTTGAACAAGTCGACCATGTTGCCGCCCATGACCTTTCGGACGCCCTCGGGGTCGAGGCCCTGGCGCTCGAGGTCGTCGACCAGGTTGATCGGATCGGACAATCCCTCGGGATGCGGCCAGTCCGAGCCGAACATGATGCGGTCGATGCCGCACAGTTCGGCCATCTTCTTGAAGTCGTCCTCCCAGAACGGGGCGACGTACACGCATCGCTTGAACGCCTGGATCGGGTCTTCGGGGAACTCGTTGGGCATCTTCATGAAGACGTCCTTGAATTGGTAGAACAGGTAGGGCACCCAGGATGCGCCGTTCTCGACCGACAAGACGCGCAGGTCCGGGTTGCGGGTCAGGGCGCCGTGGCAGACCAGGGCGGCCATGGTGTCTTCGATGGGGCGCTTGCCCATCGCGACCATCCGGAACGAGGTGGGCGCGAACGGTTTGAACTCGTCGCCGGGCTCCCAGTCGTTGAGGTACTGGGAGTAGCCGCTGTCGGAGGCGTGCATCGAGACCGGGATGCCGGCCTTGACACAGGCGTCCCAGAACGGGTCGAACTCGGGCAGCCCCAGCGAGCGACTGCCGCGGTAGCCGGGTACCGGAGCGGGCCGGACCAGGACGGTCTTGGCGCCACGCTCCAGACACCATTCGAGTTCTTCGAGGGCGCGGTCGACGACGCCCAAGTTGATGACCGGGGTGGAGAAGATGCGATCCTCGTAGTTGAACTGCCAGGTCTCGTACATCCACTGGTTCAGCGCGTGGACGATGTCGAGGATCAGGTCGGGATCGTCCTTGAGGCGTTCTTCGACCAGGCTGGCCAACGTCGGGAACATCAGGGTGTAGTCCAGGCCGAGCCCGTCGAGCACCTCGAGACGGGCCGCTGGATCGCGGAAGGCGGGGATGGCCTTCATCGGCTTGCCCATCACCTCGCGGTAGCTCTTGCCGCCGCTGCCGTGCTTGAAGTAGTCCTCCTGCGCGCCAGGCCGGGCGACGACCTCGAACGTGGGGTTCGGGATGTAGTCGCTCACCACGTTGCGAACCATGATCTTGGTGCGGCCGCGGACGTCGATGTAGTCGATGACGCCCTTGCGGTGATCCGGCAGGAACTGCGTCAGCGCTTCCTTGGGCTCATAGAAGTGATTGTCGGCATCGAACACCGGAAAGGACAGCTCGCGGCTGGGCATTTCCGCCTCCTGAAGGCTCGTCTGGCTTTGCGTGGTAATGACGTTACCACGTTGGGTGAAGCGAGGACAGCATGCGCGTGGAAACGGTTGAGCCTCGCTATCGACGCAGTTCAGCGCCGTGACTCGGCTACTTGCGCAGGGCGCGAAGGCAGAACTGGTAGATGTGCTGACCCTCGATGGCGGTGCCGTTCAGTTCGGCTCCGAGGGAGCGGATTCGCATCGCGCCGAGCGAGGCCTGCATGATGAGCGCCGCCGACCTGTCGACGTCCAACTCGGGATCGAACGAGCCCTCGGCGATGCCGCGCTCGATGATGTCCTTGATGAGCTCGTGAACCGGGGACAGCACCCTGGCGTACTCGCGCGGCAACGACTCGGCCAGGTGGTCGTTGTAGAAGGTCAGCCCGCGGTTGATGCTGTCTTGAGTGGACGACGTCGCAGGCGCGCTGACCCGGTCGATCAAGAGCTGCAGGGCCGCGGCGGCTTCGAGTCCGTCGGTCTCCTGGCGCCACTTGAGCGTCGATTCGGACATGATCCGGTCGATGAGCGCCAGCAGCAGCTCGTCCTTGGTGGAGAAGTGTTGGTAGAACGACCGAAGTGAGGTCTTCGAACGTTCGACGACCTCGAGCACGGTGAAGTCCGTCCGCCCGGTTTCGCCCAGGATCGCCAACGCCGATCGCATGAAGCGGTTCGGCCGGGATTCCTCGTCGGGGGTACCGGCGGCAGGCGACGGTTGCGCACTCGACTTGGCCACGAGAATGACGTTACCGTCTCGGCAGGGCCCGCGCCGTGGTTGCGGCCGGGGTGTTGTCGTCGAACGAAACCGAGAGGTGGATTCACCATGACCGTGGAAGCCCCGCAGGGCGAATGGACCGTCGAGGCCCTGCTGGACCTGTTCGACGTCGAGGCGACGGGCACCGACACGTTCGTCGGGCAGACCGGATTCGCCGGCAAGGACGAGCGTCAGGTGGTCGAAGGCACGCAGGTACTGGCTCAGGCGATCGTCGCGGTCGCGAAGCGCTTTCCGCAGAAGTCGGTGCGCTCGGCCCATGCGGTCTTCGCCCGTGCGGTCGTCGTCGGGCCGCCCGTCGAGCTCGCGATCGACGTGGTAGCCGAGGGCCGCTCGACGGCGACCGCGGTGGTCAACGTCACCCAGAACGGCAAGCGGTGCATCACCGTCACGGCGTTCACCGACGTTCCGTCCGCCGACGTGATCCGCCATCACCTTCCACGGCCGGACGTCGTGCCACCCGCCGAGGCGATTCGCTCCGAGATGCCAATGGTGGGACGCGAACTGCGGCTCGTCGACGTCGTGGACGTCAACAGTCCCGACGAGGTCGGCCCGCCCGAGTTGTTCGCCTGGTTGCACTACGACCCGATTCCGGCGCGCACCGACTTGGCCAAGGCGCTCATCGCGTATTTCACTGGGCACCTTGGAATTTCCACCACCATGCGTGCGCACGAAGGCATCGGTACCGCTCAGGCGCACCTCACGGTGTCGACGGCGCCGATGACGATTTCGGTCAGCTTTCACGAGCCGTTCGAGTGGGGCGGCTGGCTGCTGTACACCCACGAGAGCACTCAGGTGGGTGCGGGCATGTCATACGTACGAGGCGCCGTGCACACCGAAGAGGGTGAGCTCATCGCGTCGTTCGCACAGGACGCAATGATCCGACCGCTGCGCACCACCGATACCGCCATCGGCACCGAATCCAGGTTGTAGCCGCCGCCGAAGCCGCTACTCGTGCAGGTCCTGGGCCGCGAACGTGTCGCACTGCTTCGGGTCCCCGGTCTGGTAACCCTGGGTGAACCAATACTGACGGGCCTTCGACGAGCCGTGGGTCCACGACTCGGGATTGACGCGGCCCGTCGCGGACTTCTGGATGCGGTCATCGCCCACCGAGGCCGCCGCCGAGAGGGCGTCGGCGATGTCCTTGTCCGACAGCGGTTCGAGGAACGGCACGTCGGTGCCCTCCTGCTTGGTGATGGCGGCGTAGTGCGCCCACACCCCGGCGTAGCAGTCGGCTTGTAGTTCGGTGCGCACCCCGTTGCCCTGCGCGCCCGTCGCCCCCTGCTGCGCCCGACCGAGCACACCGAGCAAGTCCTGCACGTGATGGCCGAACTCGTGCGCCACGACGTACTCCTGAGCGAACGGGCCGCCACTGGATCCGTATTGGTCGACGAGCACCTGGAAGAAGGAGGTGTCGAAGTAGGCGGTCTTGTCGACCGGACAGTAGAACGGGCCCACTTCGGTGGTGGCCGGCCCGCACCCCGTGTTCACCTGCTGGCTGAACAGCCGCACCTTCGGCCGGGTGTAGCCCTTCAACAATTGCGACCACACGCCGTCCACCGAGTTGCCGGTCGCCACCACGCGGCAATCCACGATGTTGTTGGCATCCTTGCCCGTCTTGCACTGGCTCAAGTCGAATCCTGGTGCTTCGACGCCCTGGGTGTCGTACTGGCCACCGCCCTGCGGCAGTACCGAACTGGGGTCGACACCGAGGAAGAGTGCCACCACGACGATGATCAGGCCGCCGAGGCCGCCGCCGATGGCGATGCCACGCCCCCCGCCGCCGCCTCCACCGCTCGTCGACGTCGTGCTGGTGTCGATCTGCATACCTTCGTTGAAGGTCATCCACGGGTCCTTTCGCAACGACCGGCCGCCTACCGGCAACCGGCCGGGAAGGCTTGGCGCCAGCCGCGTTCAGCTTCCCACACTACGATTCAGCCAGTGGGCGCCCTGAGGCAAACTGCCGAACAATCGACCGTCGTCAAGACCGCGGCCGGACTTCTGCGCGGGGCCACCGAGGGCGGGGTGAACGTGTGGCGCGGCGTCGCCTACGCCGAGCAACCGGTGGAGCGCCGACGGTTCCTGGCGCCGGCGCCGTTGGAGCCCTGGACGGGTGTCCGCGAGGCCATCGAGCACGGCCCGCTGCCCCCGCAGGGCCGGTCGTTCGTCGGCGGCGGGCGCGACGATCCGAAGGTCCGCGACGAGGCCTGCCTGACGGTGACGGTGTGGTCGCCCGACGTGACGGGGACGCTGCCGGTGATGGTGTGGATCCCCGGCGGGGCCTTCGTGTACGGGGCGGGTCAGCTGCAGCTGTACAACGGTTCGAGGTTGGCCGCCAACGGCAACGTCGTCGTGGTCAACGTCACCTACCGGCTGGGGGTATTCGGCGGCTTCGAGCTCGGGGACCTCGGCCCGGATTTCGACGACAACCTGTGTCTGCGGGATCAGCTTGCCGCGCTGGCCTGGGTGCGCGACAACATCGCGGCCTTCGGAGGGGACCCCGAGCAAGTCACGGTGTTCGGGGAATCGGCCGGTGCGACATCGGTTCTGGCGTTGCTGGCCAGCCCGGCCGCCCACGGACTGTTCGGACGAGGGATCGCGCAGAGCCCGGCGCTGCCGTTGATCGCCGACCGCGAGACGCGGGCCCGGCAGGCGCAGCGCTTCGTGGAACGACTCGGGGTCGGCCTCGACGAGGTCAAGTCGCTCCCGCAGCGCGCCCTGCGCCGGGCGGCGGGAGCGTTGCAAGCCGAGAGCGCCGCCCAGACCCCGGTGCTCGCGTTCGGACTCACCTACGGCGTCGACCTGCTGCCGCATCACCCCATCGAGGCGGCCAGGATCGGCGCGGTTTCCGGGGTGCCGCTGATCATCGGCACCAACAGCCACGAGGCCTCGATGTTCGCCTGGGTCAAGCCGCCGATGCTGCCGACCACCCGGGAAACCGTCGACGCGTACTTCGATCGGACGGCACCGGAGGCCAAGAGTCGGGTGTTGGCGGCCTACCCGGGGCATCCCCGCCGGAGCGCGCTCGTCGCCATCGGTTCCGACGTCATGTTCGGCGCCCCGGTGTGGGCGTTCACCGATGCCTACAGTGCGCACGGCCCGACCTACGCGTATCGCTTCGACCACACCACGTGGACGTTGCGCGCGCTCGGGCTCGGGGCCACCCACGGCAGCGAGATCGTCCACGTGCAGCACAGCTATTCGTCCTACCTCGGCCGCAAGCTGCACCCACTGGGCCGCCGGGTGCAACCATCGGTGGGCAAACGAATGCAGCGCACCTGGTTGAACTTCGCCAGGGGGGAACTGGGCGAGGATTGGCCGCGCTACGACACCGAAGAGCGCCGCACCCGCGTCATCCGCTCGACCCGCGACGACACCGTCGCCGACCCGGACGGCCTCAGGCGGGCGGTGTGGGAGGGCCTGTACTGACCGCGACCGAGCACCGTTCGTCGGTGTAGCGCCGCAGGTTGTGCAGGAAGCGCTGGAACAGCCAACCCAGGACGGGCCGCCCGAGCATCATGCCGAACCAGCCGGCCAGGCCGCTGGGCTTCATCGCCATGACCCAGGTGAGTGTGCAGCCGTCGGCCGTCGGCACCACGCGGTAGTCCTCGGCAAATGCGGAAATGGCGGGCGACGTGCTGCGATTGAAGCGAAATGCCATGTGGGAGTGCGGTTCCCACGCGATGAATTCTTCGTCTCCGACGATGTTGCCGCGCATCGTGACGGTGCGGGTGGTGCCCACGCCATGCGGTTTCGGGCTGGTCCAGACCACCTTGGTGATCACCGTCGCCCAACGCGGCCACGACTGCGCGTCGGCCAGCACCTCGAACAGCTGAGCTCCGGTGATGGCGAGGTCGACCGTGCTGACGAACCGGAAGGGTGCCTCGTCGACGAAGGTGGCCCCAACGGGCTCGCAGGGGTACGTCTTCGCCATGGCTGGACACTATAGGGGGTGGTGTCTAGCCGACCGGTCGGCGCGTTCACGCGGATCCACGCGCGAAAAATCCCGCTGCACGCGCCCTCTAGACTCATCAGTTGGTCCATCCCCAGTTCCCGAGGAGTTTTCGTGCTGCGCAGCCATGCCGCCGGATCGTTGCGGTCCACCGACGCCGGTCAAACGGTGACCCTGGCCGGATGGGTGGCGCGCCGGCGTGACCACGGCGGCGTCATCTTCATCGATCTGCGCGACGGCTCCGGAGGGCAGGAGCACGGCGACCCGGGAAGTTGGCAGGGCTTGTCCCAGGTGGTCTTCCGTGATGCGGCCGTACTCGAACAGGCGCACCGACTGCGGGCGGAGTTCTGCGTGGCGGTCGAAGGCGTGGTCGAGGTCAGGCCGGAGGGCAACGCGAACCCCGACATCCTCACCGGTGAGATCGAGGTCAACGCCACCAAGCTGACCGTGTTGAGCGAATGCGCTCCGCTTCCGTTCCAGCTCGACGAGACCGCGGGCGAAGAAGCCCGGCTCAAATACCGCTATCTGGACCTGCGCCGCGAAGGACCCGGCAACGCAATCCGGTTGCGCTCCAAGGTGAATGCCGCGGCGCGAGGAGTGCTGGCCGACCACGACTTCGTCGAGATCGAGACGCCGACGCTGACGCGCTCGACACCAGAGGGGGCGCGGGACTTCCTGGTCCCCGCACGGCTGCAACCCGGCTCGTTCTACGCGCTGCCGCAGAGCCCGCAGCTGTTCAAGCAGCTGTTGATGGTCGCGGGCATGGAGCGGTACTACCAAATTGCGCGGTGTTACCGCGACGAGGACTTCCGGGCCGACCGTCAGCCCGAGTTCACCCAGCTGGACATGGAAATGAGTTTCGTCGACGCCGACGACGTCATCGCGATCTCCGAGCAGGTGCTACGCGCGCTGTGGGCGCTCATCGGATACGACCTGCCGCTGCCGCTGCCGCGCATCGGCTACGAGGAGGCCATGCGGCGGTTCGGCTCCGACAAGCCCGACCTGCGCTTCGCCGTCGAACTCGTCGAATGCACGGAGTACTTCTCCGACACTACGTTTCGGGTGTTTCAGGCCCCGTACGTCGGCGCCGTCGTCATGCCGGGCGGAGCGTCGCAGCCACGCCGCACCCTGGACGGTTGGCAGGAGTTCGCCAAGCAACGCGGGCACAAGGGGCTGGCCTACGTGCTGGTCGCCGAGGACGGCACGCTGGGCGGCCCGGTCGCCAAGAACCTGACCGACGCCGAGCGCGACGGCTTGGCGAGCCACGTGGGGGCGAAGCCGGGGGATTGCATCTTCTTCGCGGCCGGGACGCCGAAGGCCGGCCGGGCACTGCTGGGCGCCACCCGCATCGAGATCGCGAAGCGCTTGGACCTGATCGATCCCGCGGCGTGGGCGTTCACCTGGGTGGTCGACTGGCCGCTGTTCGAGGCGGCCGACGACGCCACCGCCTCCGGTGACGTCGCCGTCGGCTCGGGGGCCTGGACGGCCGTGCACCACGCCTTCACCGCGCCGAAGCCCGAGTCCGAGGCGACGTTCGACACCGACCCGGGCAGTGCGCTGGCCGACGCCTACGACATCGTCTGCAACGGCAACGAGATCGGCGGCGGCTCGATCCGCATCCACCGCCCCGACATCCAGGAACGCGTGTTCGCGATGATGGGCATCGACCACGACGAAGCTCAGGACAAGTTCGGATTCCTGTTGGACGCGTTCACCTTTGGCGCGCCGCCGCATGGCGGCATCGCATTCGGCTGGGACCGCATCACCGCGCTGCTGGCCGGGGTGGATTCCATTCGCGAGGTGATCGCGTTCCCCAAGTCCGGCGGCGGGGTCGACCCGTTGACCGAGGCGCCGGCGCCGATCACTGCGGCCCAGCGCAAGGAATCGGGCATCGATGCCAAGCCGAAGGACGCCGGTCAGCAAGGAACGTCGCCGAAATCGGAATAGCTGGTCATCGGTAGTGGTCGTAGTGGACATGACTGAGATCGACAAGACCAAGCTGGTTGCCGATGCCGCGGCCCTCGATGACTTCAACCGCAACGTGGTCGAGGAGTTTCGGGCCAATGGCGGCAAGGTGGGCGGCTACTTCGAGGGTGCCTCGCTGTTGTTGCTGCACACCACCGGCGCCAAGTCGGGCAAGGAGCGGGTTTCGCCGCTGGCCTACCTGACGGTGGACGACAAGATGCTGATCTTCGGCTCCTATGCCGGCGCGCCCAAGGATCCGGCCTGGGTGCACAACCTGCGGGCCAATCCGTCGGTGCGCATCGAAGTGGGCACCGAGACCTACGCCGTCACGGCCCGCGAACTCCCCGAAGACGAGCGCCGCGCGACGTTCCCCAAGGTCGTCGCGGTCGCGCCGGTGCTCGCCGACTATCAGGCGAACACCGAGCGCTCGATCCCACTGTTCGAGCTCATCCGCGGCTGAACCCCGCGATTTCGGCGTGTTGAGGCGCGCTGAGCGCGCCTCAACACGCCGAAATCGCCAGTGCTGCTTAGCCCAGCCGCTCGATGATGGTGGCGTTGGCCATGCCGCCGCCTTCGCACATCGTCTGTAGCGCGTAGCGGCCATCGCGCTGTTCGAGGGCGTTGACCAGTGTCGTCATGATGCGGGCCCCGCTGGCCCCGAGCGGGTGGCCGATGGCGATGGCGCCGCCGTTGACGTTGGTCTTGGCCAGCAGTTGGTC
>JAHFVB010000182.1 GCA_023264755.1 Mycobacterium sp.
GCCACCGGCCAGGAAGGAGTCATACCAACCTTCGAAGTTCAGTACCGGGACCTTGACCGACGCGTACCGGTCGCGAATGCTGAACTGTCGCCAGAAGTCGTCGCGGGTCGAGTGTCGGATCCAGTCGAAGTACCACGGGGCGACGGCCGGGTTGTTGGGCTGCAGCGGGGGTAGCTCTCGGAACGGCCGATAGTCCAGCCAGCGCGTCGAATCGGCTTCTGCGGCTTCCAGTTCGGCGACCGTTGCGTCGTCTCCGCGGTTCTTCGCCGCAGTCTTGGCGATGGTCCCGATGGCCCAGGGCTGCACGAACCCCAGCCGGAACTCCCCACCCTCGTAGGTCCAGCCGTCGTAGTAGTCCGAACCCGTGTTGGCGGGCACGATGGTCACCAGGTGCGGCGGGGCGGTGACCGCGGCCAGCCACTGCGTCGCACCGACGTAGGACGACCCGTACATCCCGACCTTGCCGTTGGAGCCAGGCAGCGCGGCCGCCCACTCCACCGAGTCGTAGCCGTCGTTCTGGTCGTTGGTGAATTCGCTGAACACCCCGCCCGACTTACCTTGACCCCGGATGTCCTGTACGACAACGAGATAGCAATGCGAGGCGAACCAATCCGGCGACTGGTACCGCGCCGGCTCGACCTGAGCCTCCGTCTTGCCGTACTGCGTACGCATGAGGATGACGGGCGTCGGCTCCGCACTCTTCGGCCGATACACGTCGGCCCGCAGCACGGTGCCGTCGCGCATCGGCGCCGCCACGTCCTCCTGTTCGGTCACCTCGCAAGGGCCGCGTCCAGCCGCCGGCGGCCACGGGCCGCTCGCCCGACCCGTGCGGGCCGGCCCTCCGCAGCCGCTGAGCACCAGGGCCACACACGAGGCGATCGCACCAACCCGGGCGGCAATCACGTGCACCCCGCCCACGCTACGCGCGAGCCCCGACCCAGCTCGAACGCAACCGTGGCCCAGCTTCAGTACGCGAGCTGGTTGACCGCGTGGCCGAAGACCCGCGGCAGCGCCACCGCTGCGGGCACCAGCCGGGTCCGGATCGACTGGTGCGCGCTGGCCCGGACCAGCGCTTCGGTCAGCAGCCGGTACCGCCGGGTCAGCTGCCGCCACTTGCGGTCGTAGTCGGCCGTCCGGCCCGTGACCAGGCAGTCCACCAGCAGTTCTGCGGCGCCGAACGCCAGCCCCATCCCCTCGCCGGTCAACGCGTCGATGTAGCCGGCCGCGTCGCCGACCAGCAGTACGCGTCCGGCCACTCGGCTACTGGCCTGCTGGCGCAGCGGACCCGCCGCGCGGTCCTGGCCGTGGGCGCACCCCCGCAGCCGGTCTTCGAGTGCGGGGAACTCGGCGAAGTGGCTGTCGAATCCGCCCCTGTTGGAGCTCAGCACGGCCACGCCAACGCAGTCGTCGGCGACCGGTGTCACGTACGCCTCGGCGCCCGCCGCCCAGTGCACCTCCACCGAATCGGTCCACGGCGAGAGCTGGAAGTGGCGGCGGATACCCCACCGGCGCGGCCCGGCGCTGGGTCGGTCCAGTCCGAGGGCGGCGCGGATCGGGGAGTGCAACCCGTCGGCGGCCGCCAGGTAGCGCGCCCGAATGTCGCCCGCCCGTACCGATTCCGCGTCTTGGCTGAGCTCGCCTACCTCACCGTGGACGAACCGGACGTCGGCGTCCTCGGCCGCCTGTCGCAACGCCGCGTGCAGGACGGTTCTGCGCACCCCGAGGCCGCTGCCGGCGCGGAAGCTCGAATCGACCCGCTTGGCACCGTCGACGTAGGTGATCCCGCGCAGCGCCCGGCCCTTGACCGCGACGCCCAGCCGGTCCAGGTGAGCGAGCGTATGCGGCATCATGCCCTCGCCACAGGCCTTGTCCAGCACGCCATCTCGACGTTCGACGACGACGACCTCGAGTCCGGCGCGGGCCCCGTACAGCGCGGTGGCCAGGCCCGCCGGGCCACCGCCGCCGACGAGCAGGTCGATCACGCCAGGCTCGCCAACGCGGCGTTCTCGACCTTGATGCGGGTGCGCAGGAGCGCCGCGTTGAGCACCGTGAAGACCAGCGCGGTGAGCCACGCGGTGTGCACGAGCGGAAGCGCGAAGCCCTCGACGACGACCGCGACGTAGTTCGGGTGCGGTATCAACCGGTACGGGCCGCCCGCGACGCGGTCCGCTCCGGGGACGACGACCACTCTGGTGTTCCACTGGGAGCCCAGGGTGGTGATGCACCACCAGCGCAGTATCTGGGCGGCCACCACCACCGCCAGCATCGGCCATCCCAGAGCGGGCAGGAACGGCCGGTGCAGGACGATCGGCTCGACTAGACACCCCACCAACAGCGCGACGTGCAGCACCACCATCACCGGATAGTGGCCAAACCCGAACTCGACCCCGCCGTGCGCTCGGCTCCACGCCAAGTTCCGCTTGGAGACGACGAGTTCGACCAGGCGCTCGGCGGCGATCACCAGAATCAGCAGCGCGTACCAACTCATCGGATCACCGCCAACGCAGCAGCACGAGCTCGGAGCAGAATCCGGGGCCCATCGCCATCAGTAGGCCGGGGGTGCCGGGTTCGGGACGCTTGGCGATGGTGTCCCGGAGTACGTGCAGCACCGACGCCGACGACAAGTTGCCCACTTCGCTGAGCGAACGCCAGGTGAGCTCGAGCGCGTCGTCGGGCAGTCCCAGCGTGGCCGTGATGGCCTCGATGACCTTGGGGCCACCGGGATGGCTCACCCAGGTTCCGATGTCGGAGATCTTCAGGTCATGGGCGGCAAGGAAATTCGTGACGTCGTCGCCCAGGTACTGCTCGACCACCTTCGGCACGTCCGGTGACAGCACCAACCGGAACCCGCTCGAGTCGACGTCCCAGCCCATCGTGCGCTGGGAATCCGGGTAGAGGTGGCTGACCGAGTCGAGCACCTCGGGTCCGGCGGCCCCGCACTCCTTGGCCCGCCGGTCGCCGACTGCGACGACGGCGGCCGCGCCGTCCCCGAACAGGCTGCTGCCGACGACGGTCGCCATCGACGGATTGCGCTTGGGTACCAGCGAACACAACTCCACCGCGAGCAACACGGCGACGCCGTCGGGCGCACCGCGCAGGTAGTCGTTGAGCCGGGCCACCCCTGCGGCGCCCGCCACACAGCCCAGTCCGAACATCGGCACCCGCCGGACGTCGGGCCGCAACCCGATCAGCCCGGCGATGCGCGCATCCAGCGTCGGCACGGCGAGCCCGGTGACCGTGGTGGTATAGATCACGTCGACGTCGGACGGTTGCAGTCCGGCATCCTCCAGCGCACCCAGCACGGCCGCGCAGCCCAGTTCGACGGCGTGCTCGATGAAGATGTCGTTGGCCCGACCGAAGTCGTCCAGTTGGGCGTACTCCTCGATCGGTAACACCATGTGGCGGCTGTCCACCTTGGCGCTTCTATGTAGTTTCCTGATCGGATCGGCATACTCCGCGTAGCCCGGGATCTCGAGCAGGGCTTCGGTGACCTGCGCTTGGGTATAGCGGTGCGGGGGTAGTTCTCCTCGTACGGCAGCGATAACGCTCATTCATCCTCCTCATCGCTGACACGAACGCCGCGTCCCTTTGGTTCAATGCAGCGCCGCACCGGACGTCATGTCAACAATTGATGACTTACTGACCCTAGGTCAGCACGGACGGGCCGTCAACAATTGGTGACTTGGCGTCGGCGGCCCCACGTGGCCCGGCAAATGAGCGGGCCGTCGCGTCAACGCGCGCCGCACGGCGGCGAACGGCGTCCGCTCAGGAAGGCTCGCCGAGCTTGACCAACATCTTGCCGATGTTGGCCCCGGTGAACAGCCCGTTGAGCGCGTCGACGCAGGACTCGATGCCCTCGAAGATCGTCTCCCGGTGGACCAGCAGCCCCTGCTGCTCCCAACCCCGCAGCGCGGCGAAGGCCTCGTCGAACCGGCCCCATTCCTCGAGGGCGTTGAAACCCTGCATGGTCGCGGTCTTGGCCAGGATGTTGACGTAGTTGGCGGGTCCGGGATGCTCACCGGTCAGGTAGCTGGAGATGACTCCGCAAAGCACAACCCTGGCCTTGGCCGCCAGCCGGCCGAGCACCGCATCGAGGATGGGCCCGCCGACGTTGTCGAAGTACACGTTCACCCCGCGCGGGCAATGCTCCTTGAGCGCCGCGGACAGTTCGCCGGCTCGGTAGTCGATACACGCGTCGAAGCCGAAGTCCTCGACGACGGCGCGACACTTCTCCGGGCCGCCCGCGATGCCGATCACCCGGGCGCCGGCGATCTTCGCGAGCTGCCCGGCGACCGACCCCGTCGCCCCGGCCGCGGCCGAGACCACCACCGTGTCACCCGCCCGCGGCTTGCCGATGTCGTTCATCCCGAAGTAAGCGGTCGCGCCCGTCGGGCCGTATATCGACATCACCGCGGGTTGATCGATCTCCTCCATGCCCGTGACCGGCGTGCAGAAGACGTCGTCGCGGACGAGGACGTATTCCTGGAAGCCCGTCAACGTCGTGACCACGTCGCCAACGGCATAGGCCGGGCACCGGGACGCCACCACCTCGCCGATGCCCGCCGCCCTGATGACCTCACCCAGTTGCACCGGCGGCAGATAGCCCGGCTGATCGTTGAGCCAAGTCCGGGCGGCAGCATCCAGGCCGACGTACGTGGTGCGGACCAGCGCTTCACCGTCGGCCGGTTCGGGCGCGGTCGAGCTCAGTAACTCGGTGTCGCCGGGCGCGACCAACCCGTTCGGGCGACGACGCAGCACGACCTGGCGGTTCACGAGCTCGGGCACATCCGCGAAAGTACCTGAAAAGGTGGCTGTTTCGGGGCGAAAGCAAGCCGACCGGGACAACCATTCACGACACTAGAATGCGGGTATGGACGGCAGTGCGGTGCAAGACTTCATCGCTCCCAGCGGCCTGCTGCGCATCGAGGACTGCCTGTCCCCCGACGGCGATGTGGTGCTGCCGCCAGGGGTCACGCTCAGCGCGCTGATCGACCGCAACATCGCCAACGTCGGCTCGGCGACGGCATACCGTTATCTGGACTACAGCCGCTCCGACGAGGCCCAGGTCATCGAGCTGACCTGGGCGCAGCTCGGCGTCCGGATGCATGCCATCGGCGCACGCCTGCAACGGATCGCGACGCGCGATCAGCGGGTGGCGATTCTCGCGCCGCAGGGCCTGGACTACGTCGCCGGGTTCTTCGCGGCGATCAAGGCCGGCCACGTCGCGGTGCCCTTGTTCGCACCCGAACTGCCCGGCCATGCCGAACGGCTCGA
This sequence comes from Mycobacterium sp., assembly GCA_023264755.1. Lineage (GTDB taxonomy): Bacteria > Actinomycetota > Actinomycetes > Mycobacteriales > Mycobacteriaceae > Mycobacterium. Next base: position 5,275 of record JAHFVB010000182.1, read on the forward strand.
CGTAGCCCTACGGGATGCCCAGCCGACGGTCGTGCTGACGACGGTCGCGGCGGCCGACGCCGTCGAGGCGTTTCTGAACAAGCTGACACCCGAACGCAGGCCGCAGGTCGTCGTCATCGACCGGATCCCCGACTCGGAGGCGGAGGCGTTCGCCACCGTGGAGATCGGCGTCGACGACGTCTCACACCTGCAGTACACGGGAGGCGCGACGCGACCCCCGGTCGGCGTGGAGATCACCCACCGCGCAGTCGGTACCAACCTGATCCAGATGATCCTGTCCATCGACCTGCTCAATCGAAATACCCACGGTGTCAGCTGGTTACCGCTCTATCACGACATGGGGTTGTCGATGATCGGGTTCCCAGCGGTCTACGGCGGACACTCGACGCTGATGTCGCCGACGGCGTTCATCCGCAGGCCGCAGCGGTGGATTCAGGCGTTGTCGGCCGAGTCGCGGCACGGACGCGCAGTCACCGCCGCCCCCAACTTCGCCTACGAGTGGACCGCGCAGCGCGGCCGACCCGGGCCGGGCGACGACGTCGAGCTGAGCAACGTGGTCGCCATCATCGGCTCCGAGCCGGTGAGCATCGCCGCCATCGAGGCGTTCCAGGAGGCGTTCGCCCCGTTCGGGCTGCCGGCGACGGCGATGAAACCCTCGTACGGCATCGCGGAGGCCACCCTGTTCGTCGCCAACACCGCACCCGACGCCGTTCCGACGGCGGTCTACCTCGACCGCGACCGACTGGCCGTCGGCCGCGCCGTACCCGTCGCGCCCGAGTCCCCCACCGCCGTGGCGCAGGTGTCGTGCGGGCAGCTGGCCCGCAGCCTGTGGGGCGTGATCGTCGACCCCGACACCGGAGCCGAGCGACCCGACGGCTATGTCGGCGAGATGTGGTTGCAGGGCAACAACATTGGTCGCGGCTACTGGGGGCGACCCGAGGAGACCCGACGCACGTTCGGCGCCCGACTCGGGCCGCTGCTGGCCACGGGAAGCCATGCCGCGGGGTCCGCCCCGGACCGACCCTGGCTCCGGACCGGCGATCTCGCGGTGTACCTCGACGGTGAGCTCTACATCACCGGGCGGCTCGCCGACCTGATGGTGATCGCCGGCCGGCACCACTATCCACACGACATCGAGGCGACGGTTGCGCAGGCCTCGCCCTTGGTGCGGCCGGGCTACGTCGCGGCCTTCACCGTTCCCGAGGAACGCTTGGTGATCATCGCCGAGCGCGCGGCGGGCAACGCCCGGGCCGATCCGGCGCAGGCCATTGACGCGGCACGGGAGGCGGTGGCATTGCGACATGGCCTACCCGTCGCCGACATGCGCGTGCTCCCGGCGGGTGCCATCCCGCGTACTACCAGTGGCAAGCTGGCCCGGCGGGCGTGCCGGGCGCAGTACCTCGACCAGACGTTGGGCGGCCACTAGCACGTCTCATTCGTGCGGCCCGTTTCTACAGCGTCCGGCCCGTTTGCAGAGCGGGCAGCCCTTTTTCAGAGCGCGGCCCTTTTTCAGCGCGGGGCCCGTTTGCAGAGCGGGCAGCCCTTTCAGAAGAGGTCGTCGAACGTCGGGGGCCGGCTCGCAAGCTTCTGAACCACCCAGTGATTCAGCGACACCCCCTGCTCAGTCGCCTCAATGGTCAGCTTGGCGTGAAGTTGTGGCGACGTTCGGACCATGAACTTGCCGCTGTAACAGCGGTCGCTCAGTGAGGGCGGAGCGGCGACCCCGTCTTCGACGTATCCGGCGATGAGCTCTGCCACGTCGAGCTCGACGAGTCGGATCGCCTCCCCCGCCGTCGGCGCGCGGGAGGCCTGCAACGGGAACTCCAGACAGCGCCCTCGATACGAACCAGTCTCCGGACACCACTCGGCTCGGTAGGTGTAGTTGGTCACGGGTCTCATCGTGACGGCGGGCACCGACAGCGCGCCCACGCGCCACGATCCGACAGTTGCGCCGTTCCGGCAGTAGCGCCGTTCCGGCAGTAGCGCCGCACCACACTTACGCCGTTCCGATGGCAGACCCACTCTCAAAAACGGTATCGCCGGCGATAGCACTTCCCACAACCGTGCCGCACTTCCCCGCGCGGATCCGAGACACGCAAGTCCCACCGCAGACCCACTCTCAAAAGCGGTATCGCCGGTGATAGCACTTCCCAGAACCGTGCTGCACTTCCCCGCTCGTGCCCAACGGGACACGCGTGCCCCATGAGCCGCGCGCACCCGTTGGGACGCACGAGCTTGATGAGACGCGTGGGCCCAGGGCGCGCAAAACCGCTGCGCCGCTGGGGCCTACCGCGGACGAAGACCTACCGCGGACGAAGTCCTACTGCGGACGCAGGGCGTACTGCGGACGAATGAGTCCGAGCGTTCGCTCAGGGCGTGAAGACGTCGATCGGCCGGCCGATCTGCAGCATCACCACGGGGATGTGTCGGCTCGTCGACCGCTGGTACGCGAGGTACGGCGGGTACAGATGCGTCATGTACGCCCACACGTCGTGCCGTTCGTCGCCCTCGGGCTCGCGCCACGTCGCCTCGAACGCCTGGGTGGCGACCTGCACGTCGACGGTCTCGCTGGCCCGGATGTTCAAGTACCACTCCGGATGCGCGTCGGCCCCGCCCTTCGAGGCCACGACCACGAGCTCGCCCCCGACGTTGCCGTAGATCAGCGGCCGGACGTACGTCTTGCCGGACTTTCGTCCCACGCACCTGATCAAGCAGTGCGTCGTCAGCTCCCGGCCCCCGACCGAACGGATGTCCATGATGTGCCCCTCGGTACCTCCCGAGGCGAGGTAGGTCTCCAGATGCTGCTGCATGAAGTCGCCTCGACTGGCCCCGATCGCTGCCGCGTCTGCGTCGCCCATCAATCATCCCTTCGCACGTGATTGCCACTAGTACTGCACGACGAACTGCGTCCAGGACACTAGCGCCCTGGCCGTCACCGCCGTCGTCGATCACGACGCCCGGCGGGCCCGCCTAGACTTCTCGCGTGAGCGCCATCCCCGTCATCGCGTTGACGGGGTACCTGGGCGCAGGCAAGACGAGCCTGCTCAACCACGTGCTCCGCGCACCGGGAGCCCGGATCGGCGTGGTGATCAACGACTTTGGCGACGTCAACGTCGATGCCGCGCTGGTCACCGGCCAGGTCGACGAACCCGTCTCGATCGCGGGCGGCTGCGTGTGCTGTCTACCCGACGACGGCGGCCTGGACGAGGCGCTGGAGAAGCTGACGGACCCCCGGCTGGGGCTGGACGCCATCATCGTCGAAGCCAGCGGCCTGGCCGACCCCGTCGCGGTGTCCCGGATGATCCGCTTCAGTGGCGTCGAACGGGTTCGGCCAGGTGGCGTCGTCGACGTCATCGACGCGCTCACCCACTTCACCGTCGTCGACCGGGGCGGGCTGCCCCCGGCCCGGTACGGAGCGGCCTCGCTGGTGGTCGTCAACAAGCTCGACCAGCTTCCCGAGCACACCAGAGCCGCCGAGGTGGAGCGCATCGAAGCGCGCGTGCGCGAACGCAATCCGCACGCGCACGTCGTCGGTGCGATCGGCGCCAGAATCGACCCAGCC
>JAHFVB010000580.1 GCA_023264755.1 Mycobacterium sp.
AGTTGGCCGCGCACCATCGGCATCGGCGCCCAGCACGTCGTCGCGATGTTCGGCGCGACCTTCCTGGTGCCTGTACTGACCGGTTTTCCACCGACGACCACGCTGCTGTTCTCCGGCCTCGGCACCGTGTTGTTCCTGATCATCACCGGCAACCGGCTGCCCAGCTATCTCGGCTCCAGCTTCTCGGTGCTCGCCCCGGTGCTCGCAGTGGTCGGCTCGGGCGGAGCCGGACCCGCAAGTGCACTGGGCGGCTTGGTCGCCGTCGGACTCGTGCTGATGCTCATCGGTGCGGTCGTGCACTTCGCCGGCACCGGTTGGCTCAACGCGGCCCTCCCGCCCATCGTCACGGGCACGATCGTGGCGCTCATCGGATTGAACCTCGCGCCGACCGCCAAGCTGAACTTCGAGAAGGGCCCGCTGCTCGGAACGGTCACACTGGTGCTGTTGGTCTGCGTGCTGGCGTTCTTCCGCGGCATCATCGGGCGGCTCGCCATCTTCGTCGCCGTCGTCGTCGGCTACCTGCTGGCGCTGAGCCTGGGCCAACTCGACACGTCCGCGATCGCCGCCGCCCCATGGGTGGGCCTGCCGCACTTTCAGACCCCGACCCTGACCTGGTCGGTGCTTCCGCTGTTCCTACCCGCCGTGATCGCCCTCGTCGCCGAGAACATCGGACACGTGAAGTCCGTCGGCCAGATCACCGGTACCGACACCGACCCGCTGATCGGACGCGCGCTGGCCGCCGACGGTCTCGCGACCACCCTGGCCGGCCTCGGCGGCGGTTCCGCCACCACCACTTATGCCGAGAACATCGGCGTCATGGCGGCCACCCGGGTGTATTCGACCGCCGCGTACTGGGTGGCGGCAGCGGTGGCCATCGCGTTGGCCCTGTGCCCCAAGGTCGGCGCCGTCATCTCCGCGATCCCGGGCGGTGTGCTCGGCGGCGCGACGGTAGTGCTCTACGGACTCGTCGGAATCCTCGGGGTACGCATCTGGCTGACCAACCACGTCGACTTCGGCCAACCCATCAACCAGATGACGGCCGCCATCCCGCTGGTGATCGGCATCGCCGACTTCACGTGGACGCCTTCGGAGCACGTCACCTTTACCGGTATCGCGCTCGGCTCGATCGCGGCCATCGTGATCTATCACGGAATGAGGTTGTTGAGTCGGTCCCACCGCACCGCCGACGAGGCCACCGAAGAGCCGCCCGATCGGCAATCCGAGCAATCGGCGACCGCGGAGATCGACGCGCGTGATAATAATGCCGGGTTGGGTTGAGCAAAAGGATGTGTGCAATGAAAAAGCTGGCAGCAGTGCTCTTCGCGACCACTGCGATCGCGAGCGTGCCGTTCGTCGTCGCGCCGGCAGCGCAGGCCGACGTGTGTGCGGGTGCCTCGGGTCGGCACGTCGCCGTGGGCGGGTGTACCAACGTCGCCGGTGACGTGGCGCGAGGCGTAGCGATTGCCTCGGCGCCCGACCCCTACATTCCGGGCGAGATACCGTGCTACACCGTCGAAGGCGTGCCGTACTACACGCCTCCCGGCGATCCTTGCTAGCGGGCTGAGCGCCGGGCCGCCGCACTACGCTTGATTCGTGCCGGCGCCTAGGTGGAAGTGGCTACTGGTGGCGGTGCTCGCCTTCGTCGCCGGCGCGGTGGTCGGCGTCGACGAATCGGGCCAGCGCACTCTCGACGTCGGCTAAGTCCCCTCCAAGACGGTCGACGCGCCCCGATTCAGCACTTGCCTGCCGATGATGAGCCGCTGAATCTCGCTGGCGCCCTCCCAGATTCGCTCCACTCTGAGCTCGCGGTACATGCGTTCGGCGACGTTCTCGCGCATGTAGCCGCGGCCGCCGAAGATCTGCACGGCGCGATCGGCCGCCCGGCCCGCCATCTCGGAGCAGTACAGCTTGGCCATCGAGGCCTGCGCATGCAGCGTCTTGCGATCCGATCCGGCATCGACGGAGCGCGCGACCTCGTAGAGCATCGTGCGGGCGGCGAACAGTTCGGTTGCGCTGTCGGCCAACATCCCGGCCACCAATTGGTGTTCGCCGAGCGGTTTGCCATCCACCACCCGGTCCTTGGCGAATGCCGTCACCTCGTCGAGCAGGCGCTGCGCGGCGCCGACGCAGCGGGCCGCGACCATCAGCCGCTCGAACCGGAACCAGTCCTGACTGAACGTCATGCCCTCGCCCTCGGCCCCCACCAGGTTCGCCACCGGCACCCGCACCCCGGTGAAGGCAACGATCGGATGTTCGTCGGCGATGTGGTGCGAATAGTGCGGCGTGCGAACGACTTCCACACCCGGCCAGGGTAGGTCAACGACCAGCAGCACATGCTCGCCGGCATAGTCGCCATTCACCAGGCGAGCCTGGACGAACAGGTACTCGGCCAGGTTGTACGACGTCACGTGCCACTTGACGCCGTCGACGACGTACTCGTCGCCCTCGCGCCGCGCGGTGGCCTCGAGCGCGGACACGTCCGATCCGGCGAACTCCTCGGTGATCGCGTAGGCCTCGTGCTTCTCACCCCGCACCGCCGGAAGCAGCCAGCGTTCCAACTGATAGTCGGTGGCGACCTCCACCCACCACTGTGGCGGCGTGTGCATCACCCAGGCCAGCCCGTTGGTCGCCCGGCCGCACTGCTCCTGCACCAGCACCTGCTGAAGCGCCGTGCATCCAGGACCCCCCACCGACGTCGGCATATTGGTGGCGTACAAGCCCAATTCGATTGCCCGCGCACGGTGTTCGGCCGCCACCTCCTTGGGCAACAACCCGCCGGCGAGTTCGGCCTCGACCTCGTACGGAATCACCGAATCGACGAACGCACGCGCCGTCTCCCTGATCCGCCGATCCTCCGCCGACAGTCCGTACATGCGGGCACTCCGATCCTCGCCGACCTCTTGACTGAGCGTTCAGTCTATGTCACGGTCTCCAACCATGACCAGTTCCAACCAGGCCGATGTCGTAGTGGTCGGCGGAGGCACGGTCGGCGCTTGGACGGCGGTAGTGCTGGCCGAAGGCGGAGTCGGCCGCGTCGTGCTCGTCGAGGCCGAAACC
>JAHFVB010000008.1:0-9199 GCA_023264755.1 Mycobacterium sp.
GGACGATTCTCGACGAGACCGTCGCGGCGCTCGAGCCAGGGCCGCTGCGCTCGAAGGCGTGGCATCTGCTGGGCGTGGTACGGATGTTCGACGACAGCTTCACCGAAGCCGCCGAGCTCCTCGACAATGCGCTCGCCGAACTCGGCGAGCAACCCGCCGCCCGGGCCGAGACGTTGATCGCGCTCGCGTTCGCACAGGTCAACGCCGGTCGCGACGCCGAGGCGCTCGCCTGTGTGGACGAGGCCGTGGCGCTCTCGGAGGCACTACGGCTGCCGCACCTGCTGAGCCAGGCGCTCGGGATGCGCACCACCCTGCGCTTCATGCACGGCGATGGCCTCGACCACGACAGCCTGAGCCGCGCGGTCGAACTCGAAGCGCTCGACGTCAGCACCCCGATCGCGCTGCGGCCGAGCGTCCAGAGTGCGCTGCTGGCAACGTGGAGCGGTGACCTCGAGCGCGCCCGCGCAGAACTCAGAACCGTGCGCAACCAATGCATCGAGCACGGCGAGGACAGCGAACTGATCTTCGTCAGCTTCCACAACGTCGCGCTCAACGTCTGGCGGGCGGACTTCCGGGAGCTCGCCGGGGAAGCCGAGGAGACCATGGAGCGCGCCCTGCAACTCAACGGCGACGTGCCCCGCTACGTTGCGCTGATGGCCAGGGCGCTGTCGGCCGCCTTCGCCGGGAACGTCGATTCGGCTCGGCGGGCCAGCGCCGAAGCGCTGGCCGCGGCGGTCCGTTCAGGAGCGGCCAATCTGGGCCAATGGCCCTTGATGACAACGGGTTTCCTCGAGGTGTCGACGGGTCGCTACGACGCGGCCCTGGCCGTACTCGATCCACTATTGACCCGGCTGGCCGTCGCACCGAAGACCACCGAGATCATCTCCGCGTGGTTCCTGCCCGATGCCGTGGAGGCGATGACGCAACTCGGTCGACTCGACGATGCCGAGCGCTGGGCAGAACTGTTGCTAGCCAACGGAGCTCGGCTCGACCGGGCATGGATGCTGGCCGTCGGCGGGCGGTGCCAGGCCATGGTGTTGGCCTCCCGGGGCGACCTACGGGGCGCCATCGAATCCACCGAAGCCGCCTTGGTGCAACACGAGCGGGTGCCGATGCCCTTCGAAACGGCGCGCACCCGGCTGCTTCACGGGCAGCTGCAGCGCCGGTTGCGTCGGCAGGACCTGGCGGCGACCACACTGCGGGCCGCGGCGGACGAATTCGAACGCCTCGGCACGCCGCTGTGGGCGCGGCGCGCCCTCGACCAGCTGGCCCGCACCAACATCGGACCGCGGGACGCGGCCACGCTGACTCCGTCCGAGTCGCGCGTCGCCCAACTCGCCGCTGCAGGCATGACCAACCGCGACATGGCCTCGACGCTGTTCATCAGTCCGAAGACCGTGGAGGCCACGCTGTCCCGGATCTACCGCAAACTGGGCATCCACTCGCGAGCCGAATTGGGCCGACGGATGGGCGAGTTGACCGACTAGCCCCCGTATCATCGGCACGCAGTACCCGGACGGAGGTCACTCCCACGAGCGCGGACGTCACACTGCGTCAGCTCCGCTACTTCGTCGTGCTCGGCGAGGAGCTCAACTATCGGCGCGCCGCAGAGCGGCTCTTCATCACCCAGCCCGCGCTCTCGACGGCCATCAAACAGCTCGAGCACCAGTTCGGGGTCGAGCTCTTCACGCGAAGCACCCGCGGGGTGGCGCTGACCGACGTCGGGGCGACCTTCCTGCCTGCGGCAGTCGAGGCGCTGCGCGGCGTCGACTCGGCCATCTCCGACTTGGTCACGCTGGCCAGCCGCAACCGCAGGATCCGACTGGGCTACCTCATCGGCACCGGCGCCGACGTACTCTTCCGGCTGATTCGACATTTCGAGGCGGCCTACCCCGAGATAAGCATCGAACCAAGGGAATTCGACTTCTCCGACCCCACCGCCGGGTTGGCCGGCGGTACCACCGAGGTCGCGATCATCAGGCCGCCGGTCGATTTGCCCGAGCACCGCATGCTGATCCTCGACTCCGAGGACTGGGTGGCCTGCCTGCCGCGCGACCACCGGCTGGCCAGCCGCAGCGAGGTCGCCATCTCCGAATTGTTGGACGATCCCATCGTCGTCGCGCCGACCACCGCAGGTCGGTGGCGGGACTATTGGATGGCGATGGACGCGCGCGAAGGCAGGCCGCCGACGATCGCTGCGACCGCCGCCACCTACGAAGAGGAGACGACGACGGTGGCCCGCGGGCTGGGCATCAGCTTCACCAGCGAAGCAAGTGCCCGGCTCTACAACCGGCAAGGCATCGTCTACGTGCCGATCATCGATCGCCGACGCAACTACACCGCGCTGGCGTGGCAGCCCACCCGGTTGACCAAGGACGCCACCGCGCTGATCCAGCAGGTCCGCGACGAATGGTCCTTCGAGGATGGGCAGGCCGAAGAGCGGCCGGCCACCTACTACTGATGAGCCAGATGACTCATAACTTCCGTTTATGAGTCGATCAGAATTCGGAACTTCCGCCACCGCGTCGACGTGCGGTTGTCTCGGTTGATCCGACTACGAGGTCGTGGCCCTGTTCGAACTGATCTGGAGCACCCGATGACCGACACTTCATCTCCGCTACCCCTCACCAGCCCTCCCACCGACGACGAAGACGCCAAGCTAGCGGAATTCGGCTATACCCAGAAGCTCGATCGCTCGGTCGGTCGCCTCGCCTCGTTCGCCATCGGCTTCGCCACGATCAGCGCCACCACCGCGGTGTTCACCGGCTTCGGCGCCGGTTACTTCACTGCGGGTGGACCGTTCGTGTGGACTCTGCTGCTCGCCGCGGCGGTGTTCGTGATCTGGACGTTGATCGCCGCCGACCTGACCGCCAAGATCCCGTTGGCCGGCTACTCGTACCAGTGGACCAGCCGCCTCGTCGGCTCGACGATGGCGCTGTTCACCGGCGTGCTGGCCCTCGCCGGATGGATTTGCGGCATGACCGGAGTGGGCTTCATTCTCTCCGGCTACCTCGGCAGCCTGTTCGGCTGGAACATGAGCCAGACCGCGCAGATCCTGGTCGCCATCGGGGTGATGGCGGTCTGCATGCTCATCAATCTCTACGGTGTGCGGTTCGCAACGATGGTGAACAACATCGGCGTGAGCCTGGAGTTCGTCATCACCGTCGGCGCTACGGTTCTGGTCGCGATCGTGGCCTTCTCCTCGCCGGAGAACCACCAGTCCGTCTCGGTGCTCTTCACCGGTGGCACGTCCGACGGCAGTACTCCGTACGTCCTGGCGTGGCTGGCCGCGTCGCTCGGCCCCTTCTTCGGGCTCATCGGAGTGGAGGCCAGTGCGGACATTGCCGAGGAGACCGTCAACGCCCGCCACGTCATTCCGCGCACGATGTTCTACGCGTTGGGCGCCTCGATCGTGATCGAGTTCGGCATGTACGTCATCTACGTGCTGGCGATCAAGAACCAGGACGCCGTCCAGGCGGCGTCCGCCGCCCCCATCGAGGAGATCATCACCCAGCAGGTCGGTCCGGTCATCAGCAAGATCGTCGTCGCCGTGGCCTTGACCAACGTGCTGGCCTGCATCCTGGCCAACATCTTGGTCGCCACCCGGCTGACCTACTCGATGGCCAGGGACAACATGCTGCCGTTCTCCCACGTATGGCGGCACGTATCGCCGACCAACCGCACGCCCACGTACGCCGTGCTCGGAATCTTCGGCTTCTCGACTGCGCTACTGCTCTTCGCTCTGGTCAGCGAGAAGGCGTTCTTCCTCATCCTCGGGCTGTCCTCGCTGGCCGTCTGCGCGATGTACCTGCTGCAGACGATCGCCGTGATGATCGCCACCCGCCGCGGAACCATCCCGGCGCCCCAGCCAGGAACGTTCGACCTCGGCAAGGCCCGCGTGCCGGTGGCCGTCGTCGCAGCCATCTGCTTCACCCTGGTGTGCGCCGCGCTGATCTTCCTGCCGCAGTTCGCGGGCAACGGTTACGTCTTCGGTGGCCTGCTGGTGCTCGCTGCGCTCTGGGCGCTGACCGGTTTGCGCAAGCGACTGGCCACCGGTGAGGCCGGGCCGGACTACGCCAAGACCCATGCTTCTTGAAATTCTCTGACTACCAAAGGAATTAGCTGAAATGACGCTCACCACCAGCCTCTCGAGCAATCTCGTCGCCGTCGAACCCGGAGCCATCCGCGAGGACACCCCGCCGGGATCGGTGATTCAGTACAGCGACTACGAATTGGACACCTCGAGCCCATTCGCCGGCGGCGTGGCCTGGATCGAGGGCGAGTTCATTCCCGCCGAGGACGCCCGAATCTCGATCTTCGACACCGGCTTCGGGCACTCGGACGTCACCTACACCGTCGCCCACGTGTGGCACGGCAACGTCTTTCGGCTCGGTGACCACCTCGACCGGCTGCTGGACGGGGCCCGAAAGCTCCGGCTCGACGCGGGTATGAGCAAGGACGAGCTCGCCGAGATCACCAAGAAGTGCATCTCGATGTCGCAGCTGCGCGAGTCGTTCGTCAACCTGTCCATCACGCGCGGATATGGAAAGAAGAAGGGCGAGAAGGACCTTGGAAAGCTGACCCACCAGGTGTACATCTACGCGATCCCGTACCTGTGGGCCTTCCCACCACACGAGCAGATCTTCGGCACCACCGCCATCGTCCCGCGGCACGTGCGGCGCGCGGGCCGCAACACCGTCGACCCAACCATCAAGAACTACCAGTGGGGCGACCTGACGGCCGCGAGCTTCGAAGCCAAGGACCGCGGCGCCCGCACCGCGATCCTGTTGGACTCCGACAACTGCGTCGCCGAAGGACCTGGCTTCAACGTCTGCATCGTCAAGGACGGCAAGCTGGCCTCACCGTCGCGCAACGCGTTGCCCGGCATTACCCGCAAGACGGTGTTCGAGCTCGCCGACCAGATGGGCATCGAGGCCACCCTGCGTGACGTCACCAGCCACGAGCTCTACGACGCCGACGAACTGATGGCCGTCACCACCGTGGGCGGCGTCACGCCGATCAACTCGCTCGACGGCGAACCGGTCGGAGCCGGTACGCCGGGACCGGTGACCGTCGCCATCCGGGACCGCTTCTGGGCGCTGATGGACCAGCCGAGCCCCCTGATCGAGGCCATCCAATACTGACCCGACCATGTGATGGAAATCACACTATTGGCGCTTAGCTGGGACCCCTCATGACTTTCCCGGCCGCCTGTGCCACCATTTCGGGGAGCGGTTGCCTCGCCCGCGCGCAACGGTGCGTTCCTAATGCGGGCTTCGTCGGAAGATGCGTGACCTCCATCCGACGCCTATTTGGCACCGAAGACTTGCGGGAGCTCTGAATCGATGAGCCCCGTCGATGATGGGAGTACGTCTTGCGCCGGTTGTTGATTACGGCAGTTCTTGCACTGGTCATGCCAGTGTTCGTCGGGTTCGCGGGTGGTTCCGCAACGGCCAGCGCGTTCTCGCGCCCCGGGCTGCCCGTCGAGTACCTGATGGTGCCCTCCGCGGGCATGGGTCGCGACATCAAGGTCCAGTTCCAAAGCGGTGGCGCCAACTCGCCCGCCGTCTACCTGCTCGACGGCCTGCGCGCCCAGGACGACTTCAACGGCTGGGACATCAATACCCAGGCGTTCGAGTGGTACTACGGGTCCGGCCTCTCGGTGGTCATGCCCGTCGGTGGCCAGTCCAGCTTCTACAGCGACTGGTACCAGCCGGCTTGTGGCAAGTCCGGTTGCCAGACGTACAAGTGGGAGACCTTCCTGACCCAGGAGCTGCCCGCCTACCTTTCCGCCCAGAAGCAGGTCAAGCCGACGGGCAGTGCCGCGGTCGGTCTGTCGATGGCTGGTTCCGCCGCGCTGACCCTGGCGATCTGGCACCCCGAGCAGTTCCCCTACGCGGCGTCGCTGTCGGGCTTCCTGAACCCCTCCGAGGGGTCGTGGCCGTGGCTGATCAACATCTCCATGGGTGACGCGGGCGGCTACAAGGCGAACGACATGTGGGGCAAGACGGAAGACCCCAACAGTGCCTGGAAGCGCAACGACCCGATGGTCAACATCGCGAAGCTGGTCTCCAACGGCACCCGCATCTGGATCTACTGCGGCAGCGGCGACCCCGGCGACGTCGGCGGCAACAACCTGCCCGCGAAGTTCCTCGAAGGCCTGACCATCCGCACCAACCGGACCTTCCAGGACAACTACATCGCCGCAGGCGGCAAGAACGGCGTGTTCAACTTCCCGAGCAGCGGCACGCACGACTGGGGCTACTGGGGCCAGCAGCTGCAGGCCATGAAGCCCGACATCCAGCGCGTGCTGGGCGCCACCCCGACCGCCACCTAGAAGTACCCGAAGCTGTAACCGGCTCGGCTAGGCTGCCTCGCGGCGGCCTAGCCGAGCCGTTTGCTTTCTCACGGTCTCACGCCTACCAGACCCAGACAGTCGTTCATCGGACGACGTCACGCATTGGTAGAGCGCTACCCAGGGGCGACCCCCGACTCGTTCAGCGACTCGATGATGGACGACAAGATCCGCCGGGTGGTGACCTGGTCCTGATCGGACAGCCTTGCGAGCATCTGCCTCTCGATGGCCCTGACGGCCACCGTCGCGCGGGCCAGCCTCCGTCGCCCGGCGTCAGTGAGGCTGGTAGGCAGGGCCTTGCCGACGGGGGCGTGAGCGGGCCGGGTCACATATCCTTCCCGCTCCAGTGCTTGCAGGAGCACGTTCATCGACTGCCGGGTGACGAAGCAGCCCCGCGCCAGCTCCGAGTTCGAAAGGCCTGGACGCTGCGACAGCAGCTCGAGGCACGAATAGTGGGTCACCGTCATCCCAAGGGGTCGAAGAGCGGCTTCCATGGCAGCACGAAGCGCGCTGGAGGCCTCCTTCAGCTGGTATCCCAGAGAGGTTTCCAGGTCGATGCCCTCACCCGCTTGACTCATGTCAGTATTCTGACATAGATTCCCGCGTGTCAATAAACTGACAAACGAAACGGAGCATCGCCATGGCTGTCACCGGTCCCGACTTCATCAATCTCCAAGCCACCGACCTCGCCGCGTCGCAGGCGTTCTACGAGCACTACCTCGGCCTCGTCCGTTCCCAAGCCGGCCCGCCCCACGCCGTCGTCTTCGAGACCACCCCGATCGCGTTCGCACTCCGAGACGTCATCCCCGGTACTGACATCGCGTCCGCCCCGCAGCCCGGCATCGGTGCCGCCATCTGGCTGCACGCCACGGACGTGCAGGCCATCCACGACGCCCTCGTCGCCGATGGCAAGACGATCGTGTCCGCACCGATCGACGGGCCGTTTGGCCGGACGTTCACCTTCGCCGACCCCGACGGCTACCAGATCACCCTCCACGACCGTGCCTGAGCCGAGCACGCTGGTCTTCGGTGCCACCGGCTCCCTCGGCGGTCACCTGCTCACCGAGCTCGTCGCCCGGGGGATGGCCCCCGAGGCGATCACCGCAGTCGGTCGCAACACCGAGCGGCTCGCAGCACTTGCCGCCGCGGGGTTCGGCACCGCCGCGCTGGATTTGTCCGACTCGCCAGGGGTCGCCAGGCTGGTGGCCGGTCACTCCGACGTCGTCCTCATCTCGGGCGGGGACCCGGAGCGGGTGGCACAACACCTCTCCGTGATCCAGGCGGCGAAGGATGCCGGCGCGCAGCACGTGTACTACACGAGCGGCATTCGAGCAGACGAAGGTGCGGGGATCAACGCCGACCATAAGGCCACCGAAGCCGCGCTCGTCGCGTCCGGGGGCACGTACACGATCCTTCGGAACGCCTGGTACATCGAAAACTACCTGCAGTCCATGCGGGGCCCCAGGTACACGGGCATCTTCTCCGCGGCTGTCGGCGATGCCGTCGTCGCGGCGGCAAGCCGAAAAGACCTCGCCGAGGCGCTGGCCGTCGTCATCACCACGGACGGGCACGACGACGTCACGTACAGCCTTTCGGGCGATACCGACTTCACCTACGCCGACATTGCGAAGGCCATGTCGATCGTGCTCGAACGAGACGTCACCTATGTGGCGGTCTCCCCGGACGAACTGCGCACCCAGCTCACGGGGGCCGGCCTGGACGACGGGTTGGCCGGCTTCCTCGTCGGCTTGGACGAGACCATCGCCACGGGCACCTTCGCCCGCGTCGGTGACGACCTCACCCGCCTCATCGGACGGCCGAGCACCGGCCTCGTCGAAGGCCTGACCGCAGAGTAATCATGAAGCCGGAGAAGCGATTCTGGATCAACACCGTCAGCCTGGACCATGTCGAGGCAGCTATGGAGGGTGGATTCACCCAGGCCGACCACGGCGCGAGAACGCGTCTTGGCCGGCCTCGGCCGGGCGACGAGATGATCTTCTACTCTCCCCGCACGAACCTGCACGGAGGAACTCCCGTCCAACGATTCACGGCGTGGGCGACCATCACTGGGGACGAGCCCTATCAAGCCATCGTCACCGACGACTTCCGGCCGTGGCGACTGGCCGCCACGTTCCACCCCTGCACGCCGATAGACGCCAGACCGCTCGTCGATCGGCTGTCGTTCATCCCCGACCCCGCCCACTGGGGGCTGCCCTTTCGTCGCGGACTCTTCACCATCCCCCAAGAAGACTTCGCGAAGATCTGCGCCCGGATGCGCGGCTGACCACACCGCCATGGGACCTGGCTCGCGGACCGCTAGCCCTCGTCGCCCTCGCCGTGCTTGAGCAGTTCGCGCTTGAGGATCTTGCCCGTCGGGTTGCGCGGCAACTCGTCGAGGAAGATCACGTCGCGCGGAACCTTGTAGCGCGCCAGGTGATCTCGTACGTAGGCCTTGATGGCGTCCTCGTCGACCGAGGCCCCGTCGGTCTTGACGACGAACGCGCGCAACCGGTGCCCCCACTCCTTGTCCTCGACGCCGAGCGCGGTGGCTTCGACGACCTCCGGGTGGCCACTGATCAAGTCCTCGATCTCGGCAGGGAAGACGTTCTCCCCGCCCGAGACGATCATCTCGTCGTCGCGGCCGCTGACGTAGAGCAGTCCGTGCTCGTCGAAGTAGCCGACGTCACCCGATGACATGAGCCCGTCGATGATCTGCTTGTGCCCGCCGCCGGTGTACCCCTCGAAGGGGAAGGTGTTGCCGACGAAGATTCGGCCGACCTGCCCCTGCGGGACCTCCTTGCCGTTGTCGTCGAAGAGCTTGACCTTCACTCCCTTGACCACCGG
>JAHFVB010000008.1:9209-17964 GCA_023264755.1 Mycobacterium sp.
TCGAGAGATCCTTGGGCCGCGCGATGGTCGCGAACGCGATCTCCGTGGACCCGTAGAGGTTGTAGACGACCGGCCCGAGGTCCTTCATCGCCCGGGTGGCCAGTTCGGCCCCGAGCTGCGAACCCGACACGAAGACGATTCTCAAACTCGACAGGTTCGGCTTGCGCTCCATGCCGTCGAACGTGTCCAGGATGCGCGACAACATCACCGGCACGACGACCATCGCCGTCACCTTGTGCGCTTCGATGTCGGCCAGCACGGTGGCCGGCTTGAACCGGCGGCGCAACACCAGCGTGGAGCCCAGCATCATCGCGATGGTGGCGTGTAGGAAGCCCAACGCGTGGAACATCGGAGCGGGCAGCGACGTGACCTCACCCGAACGGAACGGCACGTGCGACAGCACGCCACCGATCGGCGCCAGCGACGGCGGGGTGCTGCGGTTGGCCCCCTTGGGCGTACCCGTCGTGCCGCTCGTAAGGATGATGATCTTGGAATGCGCCGAGGCCTTGGGCGGCGGAGTCGACTTGCTGCGGGCGATCAGGTCGGCAAGCGTCTCGTCGGTGCTCTCCGAGGGCTCGTCGTTGTCCGGATTGGTCGGTAGCGCGCGCAGCCGGCCGAGCTCGGGCTCCGCAGCCGCCACCGCCTTGGTGTACTCGTCGTCGAAGATGATGAGCTTGGCGCCCTCCCGCTCCGACACTTCCTTGATCTGCGGCCCGGAGAATTCGCTGTTGAGCAGAATCAGCCGGACACCGACCTTGGCCGCGCCGTAGAGCGCGATCAGGAACCAGCGGTGGTTGCGGATCAGCAGCGCCACCCCGTCGCCGCCCTTGACACCGATCCCCCGCAGTCCGTTGGCGACGGCGTTGGCGGAGTCGTCGAGCTCCTTGAACGTCAGCTCGCCGTCATCGTCGATCACGGCCACGCCGTTGGGATTGCGCCGGGCGTTGAGCGCCGGGATCATTCCGAACTCACCCCAACGCCTGATGTCGGCCAACATGGCCACCAGATGCTGCGGCTCGAGCCGTAGCGCGCCCGCTTCGAACATCTTGCGTGCGTAGTGGAGTTCGGCCGAGCCTCGCTCCCAGTACTTTTCGACGGACTCCTGAATCTTGGCCGCCGCCTGCACGGGAAGGTCGGTGAGACTGGGCCTGGCATTAGACATGGCCCCACCATATGTGACACGCATCGCAGCCGGAGACTTAACTACCATGGCTTCATGGCCGCTCCGTTGTCCATGGACGTGGGCGGTCGAACGGTGTCGATCTCCAATCCCGACAAGGTCGTTTTCCCCGAGCCGGGGCTGACCAAGCTGGACCTGATCCAGTACTACCTATCCGTTGCCGACGGAGCGCTACGCGGCGTGGCGGGCCGCCCGATGATCCTCAAGAGGTTCGTCAAGGGCATCGCCGAAGAGGCGGTCTTCCAAAAGCGCGCACCGGAGAAGCGGCCCGACTGGATCGAAGTCGCCGAGCTGAAGTACGCCTCAGGCACCTCGGCGAAGGAGGCCGTGCTCCGCGACGCGGCCGGACTGGTCTGGGCCGTCAACCTGGGTTGCGTCGATCTCAATCCCCACCCCGTGCGGGCCGAGGACCTCGACCACCCCGACGAGCTGCGCGTCGACCTCGACCCCATGCCGGGTGTCGAATGGGCCCAGCTCGTCGACGTCGCGATGGTGGTCCGAGAGGTGTTGTCCGACCACGGGTTGACGGCCTGGCCGAAGACGTCGGGCTCGCGCGGCTTTCACATCTACGCCCGCATCCACCCGAACTGGCCGTACCCGCAGGTGCGGCGCGCCGCCGAGACCATCGCCCGCGAAGTCGAACTCCGCGCCCCGGAGCTGGCGACCAGCAAGTGGTGGAAGGAGGAGCGCGGCGAACGCGTCTTCGTCGACTTCAACCAGAACGCCAAGGACCGCACCGTCGCGTCGGCCTACTCCGTTCGGTCCCGGCCCGACGCCAGGGTGTCGACGCCGCTGCGCTGGGACGAGGTGCCGAACTGCCGCCCCGAGGCGTTCACGGTGGCGACGGTGCCCGCCCGCTACGCCGAGCTCGGCGACCCATGGGAGGGCATGGACGACGCGGCGGGCAGCCTGGACGAGCTACTTGAGCGCGCGAAGGAACTCGGACCCGTGGAAAAGCCCGAGAAGGCACCCAAGGGGTCCGGCGGGACGGGCGGCCGCACCTCCTCGATGCCGCTGATCGAGATCGCCCGTACCAAGACCAAGGACGAGGCGATGGCCGCGTTGGACACGTGGCGCGGGAGGCATCCCGCGGTCGCGGAGTTCCTCAAACCCGTAGACGTCCTCGTCGACGGCATGCGTGGACCGTCCTCGATCTGGTACCGCATCCGAATCAATCTCCAACACGTGCCGGAGGCTCAACGGCCACCGCAGGAGCCGCTCATCGCCGACTATTCCCCCTGGGCGGGGTACACGGGCCGACAGGGCCGGCACCCCTGAGCCACGTTTGCCGGACGGCAAGCCAAGAAGTCTTAGCGAAGTATTAGCCGCTACTCAACGGTAAGCCAAGGTGCGTGGCTACCTTCAGTAACAGGTTCGGGTGACGGTGCGGTCAGCAGCCGACTCACCAACCAAGAAATGAGGGTGATCATGACGATTGCGATGACCACGGCAACGCCGAATCGTGGCTTCCGATATGGAAATCCAGCATTCGACTGTGAGCACGCCCAGATGAGCGCGCTGTGCCGCCAGCTGGCCACGATCGTCTCGATCGGTGGCGAGGTGAACGACGCGAACCTCGGCCGCATCACGCAGTACGCGACTCGATATGTGTTGTGCGAGAAGCCTTTCGTGCTCGACCTCAGCGGTGTCGACGCCTTTGCCGACCGCGCCATCTCACTGCTCTACGCCATCGACGACGCCTGCTATGACGCCGGCGTCGAGTGGGCCGTCGTCGCCAGTCCCGCCGTCATCGACACGATGTGCCACTACGGCGACCCGGTCGACTTCCACACCATCGACTCGGTGCCGGAGGCCCTGCACCACTTCGCCGACGCCACCGCAGCGCGTCGGCGGATGTTGCCGATCTTGACCAAGTCCGCTTGAGAGACAGGACAGACTGATGTTGCTCGACGTTCGAGGGCTCGTGCACCTGCTTCGTCGGCGCAAGCCCGCGCCAGCCGCCCCAGTGGCCATCCACCGCCCGGTGCACCACAGCCACGCCGCCTGATCGATTCGACTACCCGCTCAGCGCCGCCACGGCGGCCGCAATCGGGGTGTCACCGCTGATCAACTCGAAGGTCCGCCCCGTCGACGCGGGTGCGTCCAGCACCGCCACGAGCACGGCTGCCACATCCTGTCTGGGAATGTCACCGCGCCCGGTGCGCGGTGCGAGGTACACCCGCCCCGTCGGTTCCTCGTCGGTGAGCCGGCCCGGACGCACGACGGTGGTCTGCAGTTCGGGGCGGGCGAGTACGTCCGCGTCCGCCGCCGCCTTGGCTCGTAGGTAGGCGGCAAACACCGGATCGAGTTCCTCGTCGACACGACGATCCGCACCCATCGCGGAGATCATCACGTATCTGTCGACGCCCGCCTCGATGGCCGCGTCGGCAAGCAACACCGCCGCGGCGCGGTCGACGGTCTCCTTGCGCGCCGCTCCGCTGCCCGGGCCCGCTCCCGCTGCGAACACCACTGCGTCGGCACCCCGCAGTTGCTCGGCGACCTGCGCGACCGTGGAGTGCTCGAGGTCGACGACGGCCGGCTGGGCGCCCACGGCCTCCACGTCCGCCGCGTGCTCGGGATTGCGGATCAGTCCGACCACCGTGTCACCGCGCTGGGCCAACAGCCGTTCCAGCTGCAGCGCGATCTTGCCGTGGCCGCCCGCGACGACGATCCGTCTGCTCATGCGACGAGCGCATCAAATCGGGACACGGCGAGGATCAGCCCGACGTGCGGCACCGGCACGTCCAGGTCGGCGACGCGAATCGCCACGTGGAACCGGGGCATGGGCAAGTCGCGCGGCGTCACGACTTCCACGATAGGCGGCCGGCCCAGCCGTCGATGAGTGTGACGCCCGACACTTCAATAGAGCGATGTACGGCCAATCACTCTTCGCTGCTCGCGCTAGCCACGAATTGCGAATGTCGTTCATTCACAACGCATTTTCCCAGCCAGACGGACGTCGCCCCGAACCGCAGCCAGTTTGCGCGGACTATCATTAGCCGTACTATATATCCGTGCAATGCATCCGGCAGGAACTCCACGGACGGTCCTCCTGCCAGGCGGCAGCTGAATGAGCCCGAGACACACCGACGACGCCAACACCGACGTCATTCGCAGCTCCGCGCCCGCGCATTCGGCCCAACCGGCCATTCCGCGGCTGATCCGCACCCTGGCCGTCCCGATCATCCTCGGCTGGATAGTCCTGATCGCCGTGCTCAACGTCGTCGTCCCGCAGCTCGAAGAGGTCGGCAAGCTGCGCACGGTATCGATGACACCCGACGCCGCCCCGTCGATGATCTCGATGCGGCACATCGGTCAGGTGTTCAAGGAGTTCGACTCCAACAGCGCGGCCATGATCGTGCTCGAGGGGCAACAGCCACTCGGCGCCGACGCACACGCCTACTACGACCAGCTGGTCAAGAAGCTCGAAGCCGACACCAAGCACGTCGAACACGTCCAGGACTTCTGGAGCGACTCCTTGACCGCCGCCGGCTCGCAGAGCAACGACGGCAAGGCCGCCTACGTTCAGGTCTACCTGCGCGGCAACCAGGGTGAGTCCCTGGCCAACGAATCCGTCGAGGCCGTCGCGCACATCATCGACAGCGTGCCCGCCCCGCCGGGCGTGAAGGCCTACCTCACCGGCTCCGCGGCGCTGGCCGCCGACCAGAGCACCGCGGGCGACAGCAGCATGCAGCTCGTCGAAATGGTCACGTTCACCGTCATCATCATCATGCTGTTGCTGGTCTACCGATCGATCGTCACGGTGTTGATCACCCTCGTCATGGTCGTGCTGGAGCTGTCTGCCGCCCGAGGCGTGGTGGCCTTCCTCGGCTTCCACAACATCATCGGGTTGTCGACCTTCGCTACCAACCTGCTGGTCACCCTGGCCATCGCCGCGGCGACGGACTACGCCATCTTCCTGATCGGCCGCTATCAGGAGGCCCGAGGCGCAGGCGAGGATCGAGAGTCGGCCTACTACACCATGTTCGGTGGCACGGCCCACGTGATATTGGGGTCCGGCCTGACCATCGCCGGTGCGACGTTCTGCTTGAGCTTCACCAATCTGCCGTACTTCCAGACCCTCGGCGTCCCGCTCGCGATCGGCATGACCGTCTGCGTGGTGGCCGCGCTCACGCTGGGTCCCGCTGTCGTCGCGACGGCCAGCCGCTTCGGCAAGGTGCTCGAGCCCAAGCGGGCGATGAAGGTGTACGGCTGGCGCAAGGTCGGCGCCGTCGTGACCCGTTGGCCCGGACCCATTCTGGTGGCCACCGTCGCGCTCGCGCTGGTCGGATTGGTGACGTTGCCCGGCTACCGCAACAGCTACAACGACCGGAATTACCTACCGAAGACCGTCCCCGCCAACGTGGGTTTCACCGCTGCGGACAAACACTTTTCGACTGCCCGGATGAATCCCGAACTGCTGATGGTCGAAAGCGACCATGACCTACGCAATTCCACGGACTTCCTGGTGATCAACAAGATCGCCAAGGCGATCGTGGGGGTGCCCGGTATCGCCGAGGTGCAGACCATCACCAGGCCCGAGGGCAAGCCCATCGAGCACACCACGATCCCGTTCCAACTCGGCCAGCAGAGCACTCCGCAGGTGATGAATCAGAAGTACAACCAGGACCGCATGGCCGACATGCTCAAGCAGGCCGACGAGATGCAGTCCACCATCGACTCGTTGACCAAGATGTCGTCGTTGACTGCGCAGATGGCCGCGGTCACCCATTCGATGGTGCTCAAGACCAAGCAGACCGCCATCGACATCGCCGAAGTGCGGGACAACATCTCCAACTTCGACGACTTCTTCCGTCCGCTGCGCAATTACTTCTACTGGGAACCGCACTGCTACGACATCCCGGGCTGCTTTGCCATCCGGTCGGTGTTCGACACCCTCGACGGCATCGACACGATGACCGACGACATCCAGAACCTGCTGCCGGATCTGGAACGGCTGGACACGCTGATGCCCCAGCTGGTCGCGCTGATGCCCGCCCAGATCGAGACGATGAAGTCGATGAAGCAGATGATGCTGACGATGTATGCGACCCAGAAGGGTCAGCAGGATCAGCAGGCCGCCGCGACGGAGAACTCCTCGGCGATGGGCGAGGCGTTCGACAAGTCCAGGAACGACGATTCGTTCTACCTGCCGCCGGAGGCCTTCGACAACCCGGACTTCAAACGCGGCATGAAGAACTTCATCTCACCGGACGGGCACTCGGTGCGCTTCATCATCCAGCACGAGGGCGATCCGCTTACCCCAGAGGGCATTTCGCACATCGATGGAATCAAGCAGGCCGCCAAGGAAGCCATCAAGGGCACCCCGCTGGAAGGGTCCAAGATCTACCTGGCCGGCACCGCGGCCACCTTCAAGGACATGTCCGACGGATCCACCTACGACCTGATGATAGCCGCCATCGCGGCCTTGGCGCTGATCTTCATCATCATGTTGATCATCACCCGCGCCGTCGTGGCCGCTTCCGTCATCGTGGCCACCGTCGCGATCTCACTCGGCGCGTCGCTGGGACTCTCGGTCTTGATCTGGCAACACCTGATCGGCATCGACCTGCACTGGATGGTGCTGCCCATGTCGGTCATCATCCTGTTGGCCGTCGGCGCCGACTACAACTTGCTGCTGGTTGCGCGGTTCAAGGAGGAGATCCACGCCGGACTCAACACGGGCATCATCCGCGCCATGGGTGGTACCGGATCGGTCGTGACCTCGGCGGGCCTGGTGTTCGCCTTCACGATGATGTCGATGGCCGTCAGCTCCCTGACGATCATCGGGCAGGTCGGCACCACCATCGGCCTGGGTCTGCTGTTCGACACCCTGATCGTGCGCTCGTTCATGATGCCGTCCATCGCCGCCCTGCTCGGCAAGTGGTTCTGGTGGCCACAGCTGGTCCGCCAGCGACCGGTGCCCGCGCCATGGCCCAGCGTGCCCGCCGAGTCCACGGCCGTTCCGGCCGAGCAACGCTGACAGGCCCCTAGATTGACCGCATGAGCCTCGTCAGCAGCGCAGCGCGTCCCCATCCCGACCGCCTCGACCCGGGGCTCTATCCGGTCCGGGGCACCGTCGACGCCCGCTTCGGTGACATGGACGCCAACCGGCATCTGAACAACCTCGCGCTGGAGGGCATGCACGAGAACACCCGCGCGACGCTCAACACGGCGGTGTTCCCCGGCGTGTACACCGCCACCGACCGTCGGCTGCGGCTCGTCGTGGCGAACAGCACCGTCCACTTTCTACGTGAATCCCATTGGCCGGCAACCATTGCAACGGGCGCCGGGATCGGCCGGATCGGACGCACGTCATACGTCGTCTCGACCGCGCTGTTCCTCGACCAGACTTGCCTCAGCCTGTGCGACTCCGTGCTGGTGGTGCTGGACGAGGACGGACCCACGCCGATACCCGACGAGGCACGGACCCAGCTAACGGAACTGATGCTCGCGGCGTGAGGCGGGGTTGGTGGGGGCAGCTCAGCGACGCGGAGCGGGCAGCCGCGTGGCCACGTTGATGCGATTCCACGCGTTGATGGTGACGGCCATGGCGATCACCTGACCGAGCTCCCGCTCGGAGAACACCGCCGCGGCAGCGGCATACACCTCGTCGGAGACGTGGCCGTGGTGCAGTTCGGTGATCGCCTCGGTCAGCGCGAGCGCCGCGCGCTCCCGCTCGGTGAACAAGTCACCGGCCTCCCTCCATGCGGCCACCAGCGCGAGTCGCTGCTCGGTCTCGCCGTGCTTGCGCGCGTCGTGGACGTGCATGTCGAGACAGAATGCGCAGTGGTTGAGTTGCGACGCGCGGATCTTGATCAACTCGCCGAGCGTCGCGTCGACGTCCTTGGCCGCCGCGGTGCTCAGGGTCATCATCGCGTCGTACAACTCGGGGGACACCTTGTAGATCTTGATGCGGTCGACAGTGTCCGAGTGCTGAAGTGTCGTTGTCATGCGTTCGACCGTAGCGCGCAAAAGCCCATTTATCTGGTTCAATTGAGAGGTGGTTACGTGGGCCAATTCGGCGGGCCGAGATCTTCACCTCGAGCTCGGCGCCGCCATCGCACCTGGCACGCGAGGCGCCAGGGACCTACTGGTCAGCGCCTTGCGCGACGCCGTGCGGTCCGGCCAGCTCGCCACCGGAACCATGCTGCCTCCCTCTCGATCGCTCGCCGCCGATCTCGGATTGGCCCGCAACACCGTCGCCGACGCGTATGCCGACCTCGTCGCCGAAGGCTGGCTGGCCTCCCGACAAGGTGCGGGCACCTGGGTCGTCAACACCCGCGACATCGGTTCCCCGACCAGGCCCCGCGGCTCCCCAGGCCAACCGGCCCACAACCTCATGCCGGGATCGCCCGACGTCTCGGCCTTCCCGCGCGCGGCGTGGCTCGCATCGACTCGCCGCGCCCTGACCGCGGCCCCCACCGAGGCCCTGCGCACCGGCGACCCCCGCGGTCGTCCCGAATTGCGGGAGGCCCTCTCCGAATACCTCGGCCGCGTTAGAGGTGTCCGTGCGTCACCCGATTCCATCGTCATCTGCGCGGGCACCCGCAACGCCGTAGAACTGCTGGCCCG
>JAHFVB010000008.1:17974-25199 GCA_023264755.1 Mycobacterium sp.
CCCGGGTGTTCGCCAAGCGCGGGCCGATCGCCGTAGAGGCCTACGGGCTCTACATCTTTCGCGAGGCCATCGCGGCGATGGACGTCGCGACCACCCCGATCGGCTTCGACGGGCGCGGCGCGTGCGTCGACCAACTCCAGGACAGCGCCGCCGCAGCCGCGCTGCTCACGCCGGCGCACTTCTTTCCGCACGGCGTGCCGCTTCATGCGACACGACGAAGCGCATTGATCGAATGGGCCCGCAGCACGGGGCGATACGTGCTCGAAGACGATTACGACGGCGAGTTCCGTTACGACCGCCAGCCCATCGGCGCCGTCCAGGGGCTCGATCCCCAGCGGGTGTGTTACCTCGGGTCGGCGAGCAAGAGCCTTTCCCCCGTGCTGCGGTTGGGCTGGATGGCCCTGCCCGACGACCTCGTCGAACCCGTCATCGACGCCGCGGGCGGTCAACAGTTCTACGTCAACGCCATCGACCAACTGACCATGGCCGACTTCATCGCGACAGGACAGTACGACAAGCACATCCGTCGGATGCGGACGAAGTATCGCCGCAGGCGCGATGCGTTGGTCGAACGGTTGGCCCCCTTCGACGTCCGAATCAGCGGACTGTCGGCCGGACTGCACCTGCTGTTGCTGCTACCCGAGGGGACCGAGCACGAGGTAATGCGCCGCGCGGGGGAAGCGGGCCTCGCCCTCGCGGGTCTCTCCCGGTTACGTCATCCGTTGGCGGGACCCGACGTGTCCGAAGCGGACGGCATCGTGGTCAACTTCGGCGCACCCGCCGAGCACTCGTTCGACGCCGCGATCGACGCGCTCTGCTCAGTGCTGATGGGCCCCGACTAGTGCAGGTCTCGATGGGCCGCAGCGGGGGTACCGGTGGAACTGACTTTGCGGCGGTTACCTTGGCCAGGCCCCGATGGTGCGATAATCGTGCGAGCACCACGCAACGTGAGGTCGCCGCGTCGTGTTCTCCGATCACGCGAGTAGAGGTGCATGACAAGTCAGCTGATCTTGCGCTCGTTGCGGACCGCTCGGTGACGCCGCCGTCCCACCGGTTCATGGCCGCACTCGCCGAGTACCCGGACGGAGCCCTCGGTCCTGGCGAGCTGTGCAAGTCATGCGTCGAAGTACTCCCAGTCGATCGGGCGGCGATCACGGTCGTGGTCGCGACGTCGGCTTGGGAGCCGCTGGCGGCGTCCGACGAGACAGCAACCCGTATCGAGGCGCATCAAGCCGTGACTGGTGAGGGTCCGGCAATTGACGCCGCGAAGCAGTCCGGCCCCGTGCTGGTCGACGACCTGGCCAAGGAGTTCGGCCGGTGGCCGGGCTTCACGGCAGCGCTCGGCACCGACGCGCGCGGTGCCATGTTCGCGTTCCCCCTGCAAATCGGGGCCATCGCGGTCGGTGTGCTCGATCTGTTTCGCACGTTGCCCGTGCCGCTTGAGACCAACGACATGACGGCGATACTCGAAGTCGCCGACATCGTCACCATGGTGCTGATCTCGCGGGCCCCGCCCTTCGACATCGACGCCAGCTCCAAGGACGCGTGGTGGGCGCCCTCGCCGGCGTCCAGCCAGATTCACCAGGCCACCGGCATGGTGGTCGCCCAACTCGAGGTGCCACCCCGCATCGCCTATCTACGGCTGCGCGCATACGCCTTCGCCCACGACGTTCCGCTGGCCACAGTGGCTCGCGACGTGATCGAGCGGCGGTTGCGATTCAACCCCGACGGCGAGCGCTGAACCGGAGGATTATTGATGATCGGAAACGGCGAGGAGAGCGCAATGGGCGATCGCGAAGGGCCACTGGTACGTGCCTTCGTGGCCTTGGCCGACACTCTGGTCGACGACTACGACGTAGTCGAGTTCGCGCAGGAGTTGGTCGAGGACTGCGTTTCACTCCTTCACGTCGACTCCGCCGGCTTGCTGCTCGACGACCTGCACGGCGGTCTGCAGGTACTCGCCTCGACGAGCGAACAGGCCAGAATTCTGGAACTGCTCCAGATCCAGGCCCAAGCGGGTCCGTGCCTGCAGGCCTACGAAACGGGCCATCAGGTGCCCGTCGAGGACATTCAGCAGGCCGCCGACCGGTGGCCCGCGTTCGCCGTCCGCGCCGATGAGCAGGGGTTCGGGGCAGTCTTCGCGATACCTCTGCGGCTGCGCAACGAACGCATCGGCGCCATGAATATGTTCCGGCGCCAACCTGGCCCGATGGCCGCCTCCGACCTGTTGGTGGCGCAGGCACTCGCCGACGTGGCAACCATCGGCATACTGCACCAACGCGTGCTGACGCGCGGCGCCCAAGTCAACAGCCAGCTGCAGATCGCGTTGAACAGCCGGATCGTCATCGAGCAGGCCAAGGGCGTGCTGGCCGAGCGGCAGGGCATCGACATGGAGCAAGCGTTCGCTCAGCTGCGGGCCATGGCCCGCAATAGCCACCGCCACCTCAGCGATACCGCGCGCGCCGTCATCGACGCGTCCAGTGGCGTCCCGACCCGCGCCGATCCTCCCACGGGAACGCGTAGCTCCGACTAGGCTAATTCGCAGTCGCCCCAGACCCCGGCGCCGATTCCGTTCAGCCGTCCAGGGGAGGTCGATTTTGCAGGACCGACGCACGCGTCCGAATCCGACCGACGCGATCGGCTTTCTGCGGCAGCTACCCTCGCTCGAACTTCTGAATCGCTTGCCTACCCCGATGCTCGGCGTGGGCCAGCTCGGTCACATCGAGTACGCCAACCAGGCCTGTGCCGAACTGCTGGGCTACCCCGACGGCGCGACGGTCACCCAGCTTCGCCTTCCGGAGCTCCTGGTCGGGCACGCGGCGCTCGAGCCCGTCGACTGCCTTGCCACGCTCACGGCCCCTCCGCCGATCGTGGAGTGGAACCACTGCGCGGACCACGCCGTTCGGACCATCGTGTCGACCCCGATGCTGCTTCGATCCACCGACGCCCTGCTGCTGGTCGGCATCACCGACATCACCGAATGGCTGTGGGAGAACAACAGGACCTCGGCCGCGACCGGCCGGATCAGCCACAGCCCGTAAGCTGCCCGGGTGGCCGAGCCCCCGATGTCACCGAATCTGAGCCTCGCGACCCAGGCCTGGCGGTTCGTCGTCACCGGCGGGCTGTCGGCGATCGTCGACTTCGGGCTCTACGTGCTGTTCCTGCACCTCGGCCTGAACGTCAACGTGGCCAAGACGCTCAGCTTCGTCGCCGGCACCACGACGGCCTATCTGATCAACCGGCGGTGGACGTTCCAGGCGCCGCCCAGCCGGGCTCGGTTCATTGCCGTGGTGGGGCTCTACGCCGTCACCTATGCCGTGCAGGTCGGTATCAACGACGTCTTCTACACACTGTGGGACGACAAGCCATGGCGGGTCCCGGTCGCCTTCGTGATCGCTCAGGGCACGGCGACGGTGATCAACTTCGCGGTGCAGCGCGCGGTGATCTTCAAGTTGAAGTGAGGGCGGTACCCTCGTCACGATGTCTGGGACTTCTGCGCGATCCACGTCGCGCCTCATGGGCTGGGCCCGCACCGCACCGACCGTCGCGACGGTCCTCACCACACCAGATGCCGGTGAGATCGTCGACGCCGTCGCCAAGGCCGGGCCGCGGGGCGTCATCGCCCGCGGACTAGGCCGCTCCTACGGCGACAACGCCCAGAACGGCGGCGGGCTCGTCATCGACATGCCTGCGCTGAACAAGATCCACTCGATGGACCGCGATACCCACGTCGTCGACGTCGATGCGGGCGTGAACCTCGACCAGCTGATGCGGGCCGCGCTGCCGCTCGGACTATGGGTCCCGGTGCTGCCGGGCACCCGACAGGTCACCGTCGGCGGCGCCATCGCGTGCGACATCCACGGCAAGAACCACCACAGTGCGGGCAGCTTCGGCAACCACGTGCTGTCGATGGACCTGCTGCTTGCCTCTGGCGAGGTGCGAACGCTGACCCCGGACGGCGAGGAATCCGAACTCTTCTGGGCGACGGTCGGCGGCAACGGGCTGACCGGCATCATCCTGCGCGCGAAGATCGCGATGACCCCTACCGAGACCGCGTACTTCATCGCCGACGGCGACGTCACCGCGTCGCTCGACGAGACCATCGCCTTCCACAGCGACGGTACCGAGTCCAATTACACCTACTCGTCCGGCTGGTTCGACTCGATGAGCGCGCCTCCGAAGCTCGGACGCGCGGTGATCTCCCGCGGTTCGCTGGCGACGCTAGATCAGCTGCCCGCAAAGCTAGCCAAGGACCCGCTGAAATTCGATGCGCCGCAATATTTCACGGCACCGGATGTGTTTCCCAACGGCCTGGCGAACAAGCTCATCTTCGGCTCGATGACGCAGGTGTGGTACGGACTCGGCAAGACCTACCGCGGCAAGGTCCAGAACCTCACGCAGTTCTATCACCCGCTCGACATGGTCGGCGAGTGGAACCGGGCCTACGGATCCGATGGTTTCGGCCAGTACCAGTTCGTGGTGCCCGTCGAGGCCGTCGACGAATTCAAGAAGATCCTCGTCGACATCCAGGCCAGCGGCCACGTGTCCTTCCTCAACGTATTCAAGCTGTTCGGCGCTGGAAACCAAGCGCCGCTCAGCTTTCCGATCCCAGGCTGGAACGTGTGTCTCGACTTCCCGATCAGACCTGGACTCAACGGATTCCTCAACAGCCTGGACAAGCGCGTGCTGGAGTTCGGCGGCCGGCTCTACACCGCCAAGGACAACCGCACCACCGCTGAAACCTTCCACGCCATGTACCCACGCATCGACGAGTGGATCTCGGTGCGCCGCAAGGTCGATCCCGACGGCGTCTTCGCCTCGGACATGGCCCGACGTTTGGAGTTGTTGTAGATGGTCTTCGATGCCGTAGGTAACCCGCAGGCGATCCTGCTGATGGGCGGGACGTCCGAGATCGGGCTGGCCATCTGCGCGCGCTACCTGCGCGACGCCAAGGCCCGCGTGATCCTCGCCGACCTGCCGGACCATCCCCGCAAGGCCGAAGCCGTCGCCGCGATGACGGCCGCCGGCGCCAGGTCCGTGGAGTGGATCGACTTCGACGGAACCAAGAGCGACACCCATCCTGCGGTGATCGAACAGGCCTGGGCCGGTGGCGATGTCGACGTGGCGATCGTGGCGTTCGGCCTGCTCGGGGATGCCGAAGAACTCTGGCAGAACCAGCGCAAGGCCGTGCAGATCGCCGAGATCAACTACACCGCAGCCGTTTCGGTCGGCGTGCTGATCGGCGAGAAGATGCGTGCCCAGGGTTCGGGCCGGATCATCGCGATGAGCTCGGCAGCCGGTGAGCGGGTGCGGCGGTCCAACTTCGTCTACGGGTCCACCAAGGCCGGGCTGGACGGTTTCTACCTCGGACTCGGAGAGGCGCTGCGGGAGTTCGGCGTCCGCGTGCTGGTCATCCGACCGGGTCAGGTGCGCACGTCGACGACGATCGCGCACTGGAAGGCGACCGGAGCCAAGGAAGCTCCGTTCACGGTCGACAAGGAGTACGTCGCCGAGCTCGCCGTCACCGCGTCTGCGAAGGGCAAGGAACTGGTGTGGGCGCCGGGAGCATTCCGGTACGTGATGATGGTGCTGCGGCACGTTCCGCGGCCGATCTTCCGCAAGCTGCCGATCTAGACGGTCCGGTGGGCAGGAGCGAAGCGACCCGGGAAGAAGATCCGGTGGGCAGGAGCGAAGCGACCCGGGAAGAAGATCCGGTGGGCAGGAGCGAAGCGACCCGGGAAGGTACCGGCGCACGGTTGCGACCGGCGCTGACGGTCTTCGGCCGAATGTTGGCCGCGGCTGCGATAGCGGTGGTGGTCGGCGCCGTCGCACTGATGGCCATAGCCCGGGTGCAGTGGCCCGCGTTCAACTCGTCGAACCAGCTGTACGCGCTCACCACCGTCGGTCAATTCGTCTGCCTGGCAGGGATTTTAGGGTCAGGACTGCTGTGGCGTCGGGGCCGTCGTTGGCTGGCCGAGGCGCTGGGCGTGGTGTTCGTCTCGGCCTTCTCGGTGGTCACCCTCGCGATGCCGCTGGGCGCCACCAAGCTGTACCTCTTCGGCGTCTCGGTCGACCAGCAGTTCCGCACCGAGTACCTCACCCGGCTGACCGACACCGCCACGCCGCACGACATGACCTACCTGGGCCTGCCGCCCTTCTACCCACCGGGCTGGTTCTGGATCGGCGGACGGGTGGCCGCGCTCACCGGGACACCTGCGTGGGAGGCGTTCAAACCGTGGGCCATCGTCTCGATCGCGATCGCGGTCGCCGTCGCGCTCGTGTTGTGGGCGGCCATGATTCGCTTCGACCTGGCCCTGGTGGTGACGACGGCCACGGCGGCCACCATGCTGGCTTACGCGTCGGCCGAGCCCTACTCGGCGGTCATCACGATGTTGTTGCCTCCGGTGTTCGTGCTGGCGTGGTCGGGGTTGCGGGGCGGGAATGAGCACCGCGGGTGGGCGGCGGTCGTGGGGGTCGGCCTGTTCCTCGGCGTCTCGGCGCTGTCCTACACGCTGTTGTTCGGCTACGCCGCGTTCACGCTCGCGCTCATGGCGTTCGGGGTCGCGGCAGTGCGCCGCAGCCTGGAGCCGTTGCTGCGGCTGGCGGTGATGGCGGTCCTATCGGGTGCGCTCGCGCTGATCGGCTGGGGTCCCTATTTGGTGGCAGCGGCCAAGGGCGCGCCTGCCGACGCGGGTACCGCCTTCCACTACCTGCCGTTGGAGGGCGCGCAGCTGTCGTTCCCGATGCTGCACTTCACGCTGCTGGGGGCGCTGTGCCTGCTGGGCACGCTGTGGCTCGTCGGCTACACCCGCTCGTCGACGCGGGCGGGGGCGCTGGCCATCGCGGTGCTGGCCGTCTACGCCTGGTCGCTGCTGTCGATGGTGACGACGCTGGTGGGCACCACCCTGCTGTCGTTCCGGTTGCAGCCGACGCTCACGGTGCTGCTGAGCGCTGCCGGCGCGTTCGGATTCATCGAGGCCACGCGCGCCCTCGCGGCCCGCTCCGGCGGGCAGTCCCGCCGCATCGTCGCCGCCGCCGCCACGTTGGGGACCATCGGAGCGATGACGTTCAGTCAGGACATTCCGGACGTGCTGAGGTCCGACATCACCGTCGCCTACACCGACACCGACGGCTCCGGACAACGCGCCGACCGGCGCCCGCCAGGATCCGAGCAGTACTACGCCGAGCTCGACGCGAAGATCCGCCAGCTCACCGGTCGACCGCG
>JAHFVB010000183.1 GCA_023264755.1 Mycobacterium sp.
CCCAGCGGCCGGGCGCTCGGCGCGGCGCCCACCACGCAAACCGCGGGAGCGCATTCCGACGCGTACCTCTGGGTCAAGCGCCCCGGCGACTCCGACGGATCGTGCGGACGCGGCGAACCGGGTCCGGGTCACTTCATGAACCAGTACGCCATCGACCTGGCCCGAAACGCGGGTCAATAGCCGGTCGGGGGCCGGTCGGTAGCGCCGACGAGCGCCGGATCTCGAGCCGCTACAGCTCAGTCACGCGTCCGTGGTCGACGAGCCAGGTGCGATCCAACCGGACGTTCTGCAACATCCGGCGATCGTGGGTCACCAGCAACAGGGCGCCGTCATAGGATTCGAGCGCCTGCTCGAGTTGCTCGATGGCGGCCAGATCCAGGTGGTTGGTCGGCTCGTCGAGCACCAGCACGTTGGTGCCGCGGGCCTGCAGCAGCGCCAATCCGGCGCGGGTGCGTTCCCCTGGCGAGAGCTCGTCGACCGTGCGTTCGACGTGGTCGGCACGCAGCCCGAACTTGGCGAGCAGGGTCCGCACGTCGGCCGTGGTCCAGGACGGCACCCGCTGCTCGAACCGGTCGACCAACCGCTCCGCACCGGTGAATTCCGAGCGCGCCTGATCGATTTCGCCGATCGCGACGTTGGCACCCAGGCTCGCGCGGCCCTCGTCGGGCTGCTGTCGGCCCAGGAGCAACCGCAGCAGGGTCGACTTTCCTGCGCCGTTGGGTCCGGTAATGCCGATCCGCTCGCCGGCGTCGACCTGCAGCGACAACGGGCCCAGGACGAATTCGCCTTGGTGCACCACAGCCTCGGCGAGGGTCGCGACCACCGCGCTGGACCGGGGCGCGGCACCGATGGTGAACTCCAGCACCCATTCCTTGCGTGGTTCGACGACTTCCTCGAGGCGGGCGATCCGGCTTTCCATCTGCCGCACCTTTTGGGCCTGCTTCTCACTGGACTCCGAGGCCGCGCGCCGCCGGATCTTGTCGTTGTCGGGCGCCTTGCGGATTGCGTTGCGGACGCCCTGGCTCGACCACTCCCGTTGCGTACGCGCCCGTGCCACCAGGTCGGCCTTCTTGTCCGCGAACTCGTCGTACTCTTCGCGCCGATGCCGCCGCGCGACCTCGCGCTCCTCCAGGTAGCTTTCGTAGCCACCGCCGAACACGGTGTTGGTGTGCTGAGCCAAGTCCAGTTCGAGCACGCGAGTCACCGTGCGCGCCAGGAACTCCCGGTCGTGGCTCACCAGCACGACGCCCCCGCGGAGCTCGCGAACGAGCTGCTCTAGTCGGTCCAGGCCGGCCAGGTCCAGATCGTTGGTGGGCTCGTCGAGCAGGACGATGTCGAACCGCGACAGCACCAACGCGGCCAGTCCCACGCGCGCCGCCTGTCCGCCCGACAGAGCGGTCATCGGGGTCGAATCCGGCCGCAGCGCATCGGTGTCCAGGCCAAGGTCGGCCAACACCGCAGGCACCCGGTCGTCCAGATCCGCCGCGCCGGTGGCGAGCCAGTGATCCAGCGCCACCGCGTAGGCGTCGGCCGGATCACCGTCGGCAGCACCTGGGTCGGCCAGCGCAGCGGCAGCGGTTTCCATGGCCAGCGTCGCGGCGGCACACCCGGTGCGGCGGGCGAGGTAGGCAGCGACGGTCTCCCCGGGCACCCGCTCGTGCTCTTGAGGCAGCCATCCGACGAACGCGTCGGCCGGGGCGAGGCTGACGGTGCCCTCGAGCGGTTCCAGGTCCCCGGCCAGGATGCGCAACAGCGTGCTCTTGCCGGCCCCGTTGGCGCCGACGACGCCGACGACGTCGCCCGGAGCCACGGTCAGGTCGAGCCCCTCGAACAGGGTCCGGTGGGCGAAACCGCCGGCCACGTTCTTCGCGACGAGGGTTGCGGTCATGGGTCCATCGTCGCATCAGTGCGCGGGGCGGCCCGCGCGTCCGGGCGCGACCAGACTCATTTCTGCTGGTCGGACTCGACTCAGCGCCGTCCGACCGCGTGCAGGTCTGCGGCGGCGCACTCGCCGGCCAGTAGGGCGGCCTCGATCCCGGAGTGGGTGAGGAAGTCACCGGCGAGGCGCACGCGGGCCGGCATGGCGTCGCGCGCCTGACGCATGGCCGCGTAGTGCCCGGGCACCGGAGCGATGAGTGCGACGTCCATCTGGAATATCCGGGTGAAGTCGGGTGGGGCGTCGGAGAACGCCATGGCGACTGCCCGCCGGGCCTTGGCGACGACTTCGGATTCGGACAGGCCTCGCGTCTGGGCGGTGTCGAGCCAGACGCTAGCGGTCTGCCCGCCTGCCGGCACCGACTGCGGCGCCCGACGACCGTTGAGCAGCACCCCGTAGTTGTGGTGCATCCCCGGCGACCCATGTACGACGAGGTCGTAGGGCACGTCTGGCCACGGGTCGCGGTGGTATCCGAACACGATGTGATGGGCCGTGACGGGAACCACCGCGGCCAGCGCATCGGTGATGTGGGAGTCCACCACACCGTCGAGCAACTTGATCGCGGTACGGACATCGGTCGCGACGACGGCCGCGTCCGCCTCGATGGGGCCGTCCGGGGTGAGCACCGTGACCCCCTCTGGCGTGTGTTCGACCGCTAGGGCGGGCGTGTTGACGCGCACGTCCTCGACGCCGGACAACAGCCACTCGGCGATCCGCCCGAGTCCACCGTCGGGCACGGTGAGCTGGGTCCGGTGCACCTGGGTCAGCAGGGTCTTGACGAATCCCGCCGATATCTGTGTCGGGTCGGCGCCCGTCAGCGGATCCATCAGGGGGCGGAGGACGTACTCGAACGACCGCTTGCCCAACGAATCACACGCCCACTGCGCCAGCGTGCGCCCGTCGTCGGCCGCGGCGAGGTCATCGATGTCGAACGGTCCCCGATCGGGGCTCAGGGCCAGGCGCCCGATCTGACGCGCGGCCCGCAGCCGATCGGCGATGGTGAGCTGCGGCATCCGCAACAACGTCCACGGACGGTCGAGCCGGACCCGGTTCTTGCGCCCCGCGTCGTCGAGCACCGCGGTCCGTGCGTGCCACCGGCGCAGCTCCGGTAGGCGACCCTGCTCGCGCAGGATCGACAGCGTCCGGGCGTAGGACCCCATGACGAAGATCGCGCCGGAATCGATCGTGAATCCGTCTTGCTCGAATGTGCGCACCCGGCCGCCAATTGCGTCGGCGGCCTCCACGACGATGGGCTGATGCCCCTGGCAGCGCAGTGCCCTCGCGGCGCCAGCACCGGCGACACCGGCCCCGATGATGACGACGCGCATGGGTGAACTCCTCGTCGAGTTGGCTGTTGGCAGGAAAAATACACCGCCCCGGCTACCGTTGCCAACATGTGTCGACAACTATCGACAGATGTCGACACTTGGTCTGCCGGCTTAGACTCTCCCCCGTGGCCAAGGCAGTCCCCGGCGTACGACGCCACCGTCCGCGCACCGCGGGCCCCTCGGCGGGGGATCATCGTCGGGAACGGCTGCTCGCCGCACTGGACGAACTCCTCGAGTCGCGTTCGTTGAACGACATCGGCGTCAACGACATCGCCTGCAAAGCCGAGCTCAGTCGCTCGGCCTTCTACTTCTACTTCCCGAGCAAGGCCGCTGCGGTCACGGCGCTGCTAGGGGACATGTACGAGAACATCTTTCGAGCCGCGCCCTGGTTCGACGACCGCTCCGGCAATGCCCTGGAGCAACTGCGGTCCGGAATCGAACAAACCGCGACCATGTGGCGCAGCCGCGCGACGCTGATGGTGGCCATGCTCGACGCGGTCGATGACGACGCCGACGTGAAAGCCACGTGGGCGGGCTGGCTTGCGGAATTCGAGGCTCGCACGGCCGCGCGGCTGAGGGCGGATCAGGCCGCGGGCCTGGCGCGGACGGACGTCGATCTGGAAACCCTTTCGCGAATCCTCGTCGGGGTCATCTTCGCCGCGATGGAGTCCGACGTACGCAACGTCAAGGCCGGGCGAGTCACCTCGCCGCATCTGGTCAGCACCGTCTACGACGTCTGGCGACGCTCGGCGTATCGAGAGACGTAGTCGGCCACGTCGGCCACGTCGGGCATGACGGGCACGTGGACGTGAATCGCCGAGGCACCGGCCCGCTAGTGTGCTGGGGTCGGACTCAGCGAACCAGCCGACCGGAAAGTTGGGCGCATTCATGACCGCAGCAGCAGAGCCCTCGCCGCTCGAGGCGCGCGTCGGCCACTGGTACCAGATGGACGGCACCTACCTCGTCGGCCGCGAGAAGGTCCGCGAGTACGCCCGGGCAGTGCAGGACTATCACCCCGTGCACTGGGATACCGCCGCCGCAGCGAAACTGGGTTACCCGGGCTTGGTGGCGCCGCTGACGTTCACCTCGACACCCGGCATGAACTGCAATCGCCTCATGTTCGAGCAGATCGTCGTCGGTTACGACACCTACATGCAGACCGAAGAGGTCTTCGAGCAGCACCGCCCGATCGTCGAGGGCGACGAATTGCACGTCGACGTCGAACTGACGTCGGTGCGCCGGATCGCCGGGCGAGACCTGATCACCGTCACCAACACTTTCACCGATACGGCTGGCGAGCGGGTGCACACCCTGCACACCACCGTCGTCGGCGTCACCGCCGAGGACCTCAATCCGGAGATCAAGACGGCCGTGCACAACGCGATGATGCACGACGTGAACATCTTCGGAGTCGGCGAAGAGGAGTACCACAAGACCGTGCGTCCGCCGGGCGCGGTCCGGATCGCCGAGGACACCGCTCGCCCGCCGGGGACGCCGTCCTTCGACCACGTGAAGGTGGGCGACGAACTGCCGGTGCGCCACACTCGGCTGTCTCGCGGCGATCTGGTGAACTACGCCGGGGTGGCCGGTGACGCCAACCCGATCCACTGGGACGAGAGCATCGCCAAGCTGGCCGGGCTGCCCGACGTCATCGCCCACGGAATGCTCACGATGGGGCTGGGAGCCGGTTTCGCCTCCGCCTGGTCGGGCGACCCCGGTGCGGTGACCCGCTACGCGGTGCGGCTGTCCGCGCCCGCGATCGTGTCGGCCACCGAGGGCGCGGACATCGAGTTCAGCGGCCGGATCAAGTCCTTGGACCCGGCTACCCGCTCCGGTGTCGTCCTGGTCGCCGCGAAGTCCGCCGGCCGCAAGATCTTCGGCCTGGCGACGATGGACATTCGCTTCAGCTGAGCAGGCGGGCGCCAGCTGGACGTTGGCTAGGAAGCCGCCGCTACGCCCGAGGTCGGCCGGCCCGGCGACTTCACAGCCAACCGTGCGCCCATCGACCCTTGGTTGAGCGAATACCGCTGCTGAAAAACAGCTTTCGCCCCTCCCCGCACGTAGCGCAAAGCTGCGGGCGTGGTTGAGGGTACCTGGAAAGGTGCTAGATACCGTGGCGGACGTGATGGAGGGGTGCCAATAATTCATCACCATCACACAAGGAGGTGCACAGTGCACGTGAAACGAATGGCTGCAGCGGGGGGCGTTGCCGCATTGGCCGTTCTCGCAGCATCGACGCTGACCCATACGGAACAACCAGACGTCCAGGCAAACAACAACTTCGGCGGTGCCGGCGCGACCGTGACATCGGGAGCGAACGTCACCAACGTCACGGCCACCAGCGCCGTGATGACCGGACCGGTAGTCGCAGCAACCTTCTTCGGCAAGAGCTGATCGACGCGAGTTACCTACGCCTTGGCCAGCACGGTCGGGCGGAAGTGAGTCCGAATTGCGTAGCCGTTCAGCAGAATATCGCGGCCTAGGCGCTAGGCTGCGGAGCCTCCGCGGGCGCCCACCTTGCCGTCACCACGCGCACTCGTCGCCGAGTGTCGCGATTCCGGTGTCGGCCGTGAGGGTGCGATTCGCTCGGATACCTTGGCGGCCAACCGCTTTGCGGGTTTGACTGGCGCCGATCCCGGTTTGACGGGGACCGACTTGGCGTCACCAAGCCGGGTCCTCGCCGACTGGGCGGCGCTCCGGACGACTCCGTTGGGCAGCCGTTCCTTGACGGTATCGGTGAGCTTCGCCAGCGGCTGATTCGTTGTCGCAGAGGATGTTTCGACGGGTGCCGCGGTGACGTCCACCGGCGGTCCACCTACCCCGTACGGTCCCGCGGGGGTGGTGCCGAAGGGCCGACCGAGTCCCATTTCCTCCAAGCCGTCGTCCCATCCGGTGGGGATGGCGACGATGAAGTTCTTCAGCGTCTGGCGCGGATGGTTGATCGGGATCCACCGCGCCTTCGTCGGCTCTCCCGGGCTGATGGTGCGGTCGTAGGCCGACTCGACGAGCACCCGCAATGGCGCGTCGAGTGCGGCCAGGATGGGATCGGGCACACCCAACAAGGCCAGCGGCTCCAGCAGCGGTAGCCGCTCGGTAGGGATCAAGTAGTACGCGGTGTCGCCGTACTGGCCCTGCGAGACGGCGTCGTTCATGTCCACGGTGAAGTAGAAGAGGTGCTCGAACACCAGCCCCATCACCGCATTGGCCAGGGCGATCGGCTTCAAGGGGTAGGTCGGGTAGTCGGCGAAGAAGTCGTACTGCCGAGCGATGTCGTAGGTCGTGACCTGCCCCGGTGCGGCACCGGCGGTCTCCGTCGGGGTCGCGCCCTCGAACGTCAGGTCGATGATCGGCACGTGGGTGGGCGCGAACCGCATCAGCACTCCACCGTTGGGCCGATCCGGATTTCCGATGAAGATGAAGGTCGGCGTCGGAATCGCGGCGCCCGGAGCGGCATTCGCGTATTGCTCATTGAAGTCGCGCTTGTAGACGGTGCCTACGGTGGCGCCTTGGGAGTAGCCGAAGATGACCGGCGCGGGGTCACCGGCGACGTCCTTCTTCAATTCCGCGACGCCCATGTCGATCGACTGGTCGAAGGTCGGCGTCCTCAGCCCCGACACCGGCCACACGGTGGCCGGATAGTCGACGACGGTCTGCGGCAGTGGAACCGAACCATGGATGGAGGTGATCCACGGGTCGGCGATGAACTCGTTCTCGGCGTCGCTGAGCTTGAGCAACGGGATTTGCGTCGGCTTGAGCAGGTAGGTGGCTGCCAGCTTGACGTCCTCGGCTACCGCGCGCAGTGGCGCCGGCGCTTCGACCGCGGTGACGCCGATGGCCAGCGCTGCCGCGACTGCGGTAGCGGCCGCGGTGTTGCGAAGCCGACTGCGGCTGGACCGTACTGCCGGCCCGCCGGTGCTCGAGGTGGGCGGTGCGACGGTCCGAGCGTGGCGCGCTGTCATGTGACGCACGGTACTCCACAAAAGTACGGTGGAGTACTCTTGACTTGCCTGAGTTACCCTGCTACCGATGACCATGACGCCACCAGGTGGTGTGCTCGCCGGAGCCGTGCCATCCGACGCCCCAGGGCTTCCGCGCGGGCGCAGCGGCCTGACTCGCGAAGAGGTCGCCGCAGCCCAGCGAGATCGGTTGTTGCGCGGGGCAATTCAATGCATGGTCGATCGCGGTTACGAGGCCATGACGATCAGCGACGTGGTGGCCGCGGCGCGGGTATCCAAGAAGGTCTTCTACGAACACTTCGACAGCAAGCGGGCCTGCGTCCTGGCCGCGGCGAACCAGGGCTACGGCGCCACGGCTCAACACATTGCCGCGGCCCACACTCGTGACGTGCCGGTGGCTGACCGGTTGCGCCTGTCCATGCGGGCTTATCTGCAGCTGTGCGCCGCGGAGCCCGTCTTCACCCAGGCGCTGTTCCTCGAACTGCCGGCGGTGGGCCGGCAGGCGCAGGCTCAACGCTCGCTCCTGCGCGACGGGCTGGCCGAGGCGCTCCGGCTCTGGCACGAGAAGGTGCGGGGCAAGTACGGCGGTCCGCCCGCCTCCGAATGGGCGTACGTGGCCGCCATCGGCGGAGTAACCGAAGTCGTTGCCACGCAAGTAGAGCGGGGCCAGCTCGAGCAACTCCCCGCGCTCGAGGATGCGCTCGTCGGGATCGTCGTCGACTTGCTGCAGTTGCCCGCGGCCGCTACAACCGAGGCCTGAACCCTCATGCCGGTGGCGCCAACCGATGCACCGCGCCGGTGAGACCGGTGCTGTAGAGCGAATGCGGATCCCAGCCGGGCCCGGCTCCGAAACGAACCGAGGTGCTGCCCGGCAACGCCGACGTCAGCGTGCAGGCGGTGCTCGAGTCCGGATCGATGCGAACGACGCTGCCCCCGTCCATCGCCAGGTAGATCAAGCCGTCGGGCCCCACGGTGAGATCGTCGGGGAAGCCCACCAGCCCGAACAGCCCGAGGTCGACCTTGCGGACGTGGTCGGGGTTGGCGACTTCGATGATCGCCAGCGTGGCGACCGGGTGCAGGTCCAGCGAGGTGATGACGGCGTTGCGGGTGGGGTCGTAGGCCACCCCGTTGGTGAAGGTGATGCTCGGGGCGAATGGCGTGCCGGACCCGTCGGCGCCGACTCTGGTCAGCCCCGTCGTGCGACCGAGGTTGCGGGACACGACGAAGGTGCCGTCGGGCAGCAGCGCCATGCCGTTGGGCATCGTCAAGCCCCGGGCCACCACGCTGAGCGCCCCGGTGGCCAGGTCGACGTGATCGATGGTGCCGTCGGTACGGCCCAAGATTCCTGAGGCGAAGCTGTTTCCGGTGGTGAAGTAGGCGCCCCCGCCGACGACGGTGATGCTGCCCGGCGCCGGGACGTCCGCCACGAGCGTGGTGCCGTGCCCGTCAGGTGTCAGCCGGTAGACCTGGCCGGTCCGGTCGTCGGTGCGCGACAGGAGCAGCCCACCCCGTCCGTCGAATCCGAGGTTCTCCAGCGAG
>JAHFVB010000184.1 GCA_023264755.1 Mycobacterium sp.
GCCCTGCGCCGTTGCCGATGATTCCGACCTCGCCGTCGAGCTTGACGTAGTTGAGGTCGTTCTCCTTGGCCTTGAGCTCGAGCGGGTCGGTCGCGTCCTTGTCCTCGAACTTGGCGTGGCCGGGCTGGCGGAAGTCGGCGTTGGCGTCGAGGGTGACCTTGCCGTCCAGGGCCAGGATCTGATCGTCCGGCGTGCGCACCAGCGGGTTGACTTCCACCAGGGTGGCGTCCTCGCCGACGAACACCTCCCACAGCTTCTGGATGGTCACGGCCGCGGCGTCGAGCACCTCGGCGGGCAGGTGACCCTGCTCGGCGATGGAACGCGCAAAGGCCAGGTCGACACCCCTGACGGCGTTGACGGGCACCTTGGCGAGCCGCTCGGGCTTGGTGGCGGCGACCTCTTCGATCTCCATGCCGCCTTCGACCGAGCACATCGCCAGGTAGGTGCGGTTGGAGCGGTCGAGCAGGAAGGAGATGTAGTACTCCTCGGCGATGTCGCTGGCCTCGGCGACGAGGAGCTTCTTGACGACGTGACCCTTGATGTCGAGGCCGAGGATGTTCTGCGCGTGGGTGTAGGCGTCCTCGGGGGTGGCCGCGTACTTGACGCCGCCGGCCTTGCCGCGGCCTCCTACCTTGACCTGGGCCTTGACCATGACCGGCTTGCCGATTTCCTCGGCGATGGCCTTGGCATCCTCTGCGGTATCGGTGACGCGGCCTGGTGTGGTGGGCACGTTGTGCTTGGCGAATAGCTCTTTCGCCTGGTATTCGAAGAGGTCCATTGGCTTTCCCGAATTTCCCTGTCTGTCGGCGTTGACGATGGAACTGACTACTGAAGGTTTGCGCCTCAATGGCTCTGGGGAGGCTCTCGGGAACTTTATCCACACGCGGCGGGGGCTCCAGCACCGCCTACCACTCATGTGGTACATCTCACCGCCGCTATGTAGTGATACAGATCACAATCCCCGGTGGAAGTACCTCACGGGTTGCCACCTACATTGGATCTTCGTTAACGTGCCTGTGGTCCAGATAACGGTCAGGTCACGACGAAAAGGACATTTCGGTTGGCAGAGCACAGTTCGTCCAAGGCCCCGCGAGGGGTTTCGACGACGGCTTGGGCGGCTGACATCACCGACATCATCCCGTTCAACGAGTTCGGTGACCTCTCGGAGCTGGGCGATGACCTGGTCTTCTCCAACTCTTCCGCGTTCGATCGCGAAGCGCGCGTCATTCGCGCCCCTGAGCTCGACGACTGCCACCACACCGACGATCTGATCCCGTTGCGCCTTGCGGTGCCGTCGGAGTTCCGCTCGACCACCGGTGACGAACGTCGGCCCCGCGCCTACCGCGACACCCATACCGACGTCAGCGACGGCATGGCGGCCACCGACGTCATCGACATCACCCGAGGCGGCGCACATCGCAAGCTCGACGGCGGTCACGTCAAGGGCCGTCTCGTCGCCGCCGCCATGGCCGTGGGCGCGACGGCCGCTGCGGGCTACTCGATGGCCACCGCCGCCAACACCCCCACCGCCGACGCGATGGTCGCGGCCGGACCGAACGCGTTCGTCGACTCCAAGAACATCAGCGGCTCCGTCGACGGCATGCAGGTCGTTTCCATCGCTCCGGTCGCCGACTACTCCGTGCACAGCGAGGAGGTCGCCAACGGCGCCGCCTTCGCCGCCGAGCGCGCCGAGCGCGAGGCCCGGCTGTCCCGCCCCCTGTTCGTCTTTCCGACCAAGGGCGTCTGGACGTCCGGGTTCGGCTATCGGTGGGGTGTGCTGCACGCCGGCATCGACATCGCCAACTCGATCGGCACCCCGATTCTGGCGGTCTCGGACGGCGTCGTCACCGACGCCGGTCCCACCGCCGGTTACGGCGCCTGGGTCAAGATTCGCCACTCCGACGGCACCGTTTCGCTGTACGGCCACGTGAACACCTGGCTCGTCAGCGTCGGCCAGCGGGTCATGGCGGGCGATCAGATCGCCACCATCGGCAACCGAGGCAACTCGACCGGGCCTCACCTGCACTTCTCGGTGTTGCGCAACGGCACCGACTTCATCGACCCGGTGCCGTGGCTGGCCCAGCGCGGCCTCAGCCCCGGCAAGTACGTCGGCTGATAGTTGAGCTCCGGCCCAATTCCCCACCAGCACCCCCTGATTCGTCGCACTCCCGAGCCAGCTGGGCCAGCCCCAAGCGCTGCGCCCGATGACGAGTCGGCTCCGAAGACCGGCATCATTCGCCGCCAGCCCACGGGCTCGTTCCCCGCACTCCCGGAGCCGTCACCAGAAGACGCCGCCACCAGCTACCTCCCCCGTTCCACCGCAGCGGCGCGCGTTTCGCCCGCCCCAGCGGTTCGCCCCAACCCGCGGACCGCGGCAGCCACCGCAGCGGTCAGCATCGTCAGCGGCTGGGCGACGGCCGTCATCGCCACCTCGCTGATCTCTGGATGGTGGCGGACCGACGAATTGTTCTGCGTGGCAATCGGATTCCTTGCTGCCGTGTCGGCTGCCGCCACTATCGGGGGGCTGATCGCGCTGCTGCTGCGGCGCCGCATCGGGCGAGTGCTGATCGTGGCCGGCTCGTTCGTCGCGGTAATGATCTTTGCCGGGCTCTTCGTGGCGGGCGCCAGTCTGCCGCCGTTGGTCTACGCCATTCCCATACTGCCCGTGGCCAGCGTGCTGCTCGCGCTGCTGCCCGCCACCGGACGTTGGTGCCACTGACCCCCTTTCGGCGCTGCTAGCGTTGACGCCAGCACACTCGGGAGGAGCACGGTGAATCCGTCAGGTTGGCAAGGCAATCCGCAGGGCTGGCAACCCCCACAACAACCGCCGCAGCATCAAGGCCCGCCGCAGGGTTTTCCGCCGTCGCAGCCCCCGCCGTACCACCAAGGTCCGCCGCAGGGCTTCCCGCCGCCCTATCAGCAAGGCCCGCCCCAGGGCTTCCCCCCACCACAGCCCCCGCCGTACCACCAAGGCCCGCCGCAGGGCTTCCCACCGCCTTATCAACAAGGCCCGCCCCCGCCACCGGGACGCGGGATGGCCATCACCACGATCGTGCTGAGCTTCGGTGGTGTCATTGCCGGCGTCTTCGGACTGCTGTCGTCGGTGCTGCTGACGGCCTTCCTGTCCGGCGAGGGTTCGGACCTGGGGATCCCGGCCGCCTGGACGGCCATCCTCGCCGTGGGCAGCCTCTGCTACGGCGCCTTGCTGTGCGCCGGCGCCGTGCTACTGCTCAAGCATCGGCCGCTGGGCCGAACGTTGGTCATCGCCGGCGCCGCTGTCGCGATCTTGTTGTCGCTGGTCTCGTTGGGCTTCGGAGCCAGCATGAACGCCCGAACCTTCGGGAGTTCACTCTTTGGTCTGATCTTCCCGATCGCGACCATTGTCTTCGCGCTGTTGCCCGGTACCAAGGAGTGGTGTGCGCAACCGCAAGCGCAGCCCCAACCGCAGCCTCAGCAGTGGGGCCCCGGTCAGAGCTTCTGAATCGGCGCGTGGTTGTGCATCAGCTTGACGCGCCCCGCGCTGCCGAAGTCGATGAGCGACATCGCCGATTCGCCCATCCCGGACACCTCTTCGACGCGTCCCAGCCCGTACTTGTCGTGGTTGACCCGGTCACCCACCTCGAGCGTGATCACGGGCCGGTTTCGCCCGGCGCCGCTGCGGGCGGGCGACGGCCGCGGGGTGCCGTAGCGTCCCGCGTTGCCGACCGGTGCGCTGAAGCCCGACGCAGGCGCTTCGGTGCGGCGCCAATCGATGAGTTCTTGCGGAATCTCGCGTAGGAAGCGCGATTCCGGGTTCAGCATGGGCTGACCCCATGACGATCTGACCTTCGCTCGGCTCAGATACAACCGCTGTTTGGCCCGGGTGATGCCGACGTAGGCCAGCCGCCGTTCCTCGGATAGCTCCGTCGGGTCGCCGAGCGCCCGCATGTGGGGGAACATGCCGTCCTCCCAACCGGTCACGAAGACCACCGGGAACTCGAGTCCCTTCGCGGTGTGCAACGTCATCATCGTCACCACGCCTGCGCCGTGTTCGGGCAGTTCGTCGGCGTCGGCGACCAAGGACACCCGCTCCAGGAAGGCGGCCAGCGCTCCGGTGTCGGGAATGTCCTCGTCGAGCGCCTCGCCGGAATCCTCGCGCAGCGCGGCGGCGTTGGCCAGATCGATGCTGAATTCGTGTGCGACGCTGACTAATTCGTTGAGGTTGTCCAGTCGGGCCAGGTCCTGCGGGTCGCTGGACGAT
This sequence comes from Mycobacterium sp., assembly GCA_023264755.1. Lineage (GTDB taxonomy): Bacteria > Actinomycetota > Actinomycetes > Mycobacteriales > Mycobacteriaceae > Mycobacterium. The sequence goes on from JAHFVB010000184.1 coordinate 4,241, forward strand.
TCGAGCTCACGTCGGTAGCCGGTGCGCTCGAGCACCGCTTCGACGAGATCGCCCAGCTCGTCGCCGAGCATCCCGCGTAGTCCGTCGAGCAGCTCCACGAAGCTGGCGATCATCTTCTCGGAGCGGGAGTTCAGCATTGGCACCCGCCCCTCGGCCGCGGCCTGCAGCGCGTCGTTGAAGCTGGACCCGGTGTTCTCGGCGTACACCGCCACGCACGCCTCGGCCCGGTCGCCGATGCCACGCCGCGGCGTGTTGAGAATGCGCCGCATGCTCACCGCGTCGCCGGGATTGTCCAGTACGCGCAGATAGGCGACGATGTCGCGAATCTCCTTGCGCTCGTAGAACCGGACACCGCCGACGACCTTGTACGGGATGCCGGCGCGAATGAACACCTCTTCCACCGCGCGCGACGAGTTGTTGGTGCGGTAGAAGACCGCGACGTCGTTATAGCTGATGTCCCCACGGTCGGCCAGCGCGTCGATCTCCCCGGCGATGAAGCGGGCTTCGTCGTGCTCGTTGTCCGCGACGTACCCGACGATCAGCTCACCGCTGCCGGAGTCGGTCCACAGTCGCTTCTCGCGCCGACCCGCGTTGCGGGAGATGACGGAGTTGGCCGCCGACAGAATGTTTTGCGTGGAGCGGTAATTCTGCTCGAGCAGAATGGTTCTGGCGTTCGGGTAGTCGCGCTCGAATTCCTCGATGTTGCGGATGGTGGCGCCGCGGAACGCGTAGATCGACTGGTCGGCGTCGCCGACCACGCAGAGTTCGGCTGGCGGCACCGAATCGGCGTCGGCCGCGCCGGTGCCCACCAGCTCGCGCACCAGCACGTACTGGGCGTGGTTGGTGTCCTGGTATTCGTCGACCAGGATGTGCCGGAAGCGCCGCCGGTAGTACTGCGCAATCTGCGGAAAGGCCTGCAACACCGCCACCGTCTCGCCGATGAGATCGTCGAAGTCCAGTGCATTGGCGGCGCGCAGCCTGCGCTGGTACTCGCCGAATACCTCGGCGACGATGCGGGGCAGCTCCTCGCCCACCTCGGCAGCCTCTGCGGCCGCCTGCTGCGGATCGATGAGCTCGTTCTTGAGATTGGAGATGCCGTTGGCCAGCAACCGAGGCGAGTACCGCTTGGTGTCCAGGCCCATGTCCTTGCCGATCATCATCAGCAGACGCCGGGAGTCGTCGGAGTCGTAGATCGAGAAGTTGGAGTTCAGCCCCGGCAGCAGCGAGGCCTGGTTGCGCAGGATGCGTACGCACGTGGAGTGGAACGTCGACACCCACATGGATTTGGCCCGCGGCCCGATGAGTTGCACCACGCGCTCGCGCATCTCGGCTGCGGCCTTGTTGGTGAACGTGATGGCCAGCACCTGCCCGACACCGACGTCTCGGGCGGCGAGCAGGTAGGCGATGCGCCGCGTCAGCACCGCCGTCTTGCCCGACCCCGCGCCAGCCACGATCAGCAGTGGCGAGCCTTCGTGCAGCACCGCTTGGCGCTGTTGTTCGTTGAGGCCCTCGAGGAGCTGATCGGAGCCGTTTGCCGTGGAAAGTGCAGTCATCTCGGCCTCAAACCTACCGCTGCCCGGCGACACCACCCACCACTACTCGTGCAGTTCTTTGCGTCGACGCCGCAGTTGGTGGCACACTCGTTTGGTGCTCAATCAGCAGGGACGATTTTTTTACGGGTACCGGCCTGCGGTGCCCGTGGTCTAGCTGCTTCCCCAGAGCCCCGCGGTCCGCATCCGGATCCGGGGCTCGTTCCTTGTGTGAGGCCCGAAACGGATGAGACCACGTAACCCACACGAAGAGGAGCCCATCATGAGCGTGGAAACCGACCCCATCGCCGACATCGACGATCTGCGGCTGGAAATCGACCGCCTCGACGCCGACATCCTCGCCGCGGTCAAGCGTCGCACCGAGGTCTCACAGATCATCGGCAAGGCCCGCATGGCCTCCGGTGGCACGCGACTGGTGCACAGCCGCGAGATGAAGGTCATCGAGCGCTACAGCGAGCTCGGCCCCGACGGCAAGGACCTGGCGATGCTCCTGCTGCGCATGGGCCGCGGCCGGCTCGGGCACTAGTCCGCCACCAGCACGTCAGGGTTTGCCGAACCCGGCCTGGCTCAGCACCGTCTGGCCGGCGGCGCCGGTGACGTATGCGACGAACTCGTGCGCCAGGTCGGCGTTGCCGGTCCCCTTCAGCACCGCGAGGGGATAGGTGTTGACGGCCTGGGCCGACTCCGGGAAGTCGACGCCGACGACCTTGCCGCCCGACCCCCGTACGTCGGTGACGTAGACCAGGCCCGCGTCGGCCTGGCCGGTACTCACCTTGTTCAGCACGTCGGTGACCGACGACTCCTCGCTGACCGGGTCGAGCTTGACCCCCGCCGCCTTTTCGACCTTCGTGGTGGCCGAACCACACGGCACTTGCGGCGCGCACACTACGACGTCCAGCCCCGGCTTCGTCAGATCCTGAATCGTCTTGATGCCCTTGGGGTTTCCGGGCGCTACGGCGATGGTCAGGACGTTCGAGGCGAAGTTCACCGGCGCGTCGGCCAGCAGGTTGGCCTGCGCAGCCTTGTCCATGTTCTTCGTGTCGGCAGAGGCGAAGACGTCGGCCTTGGCGCCCTGGGTGAGCTGGGTGACCAGATCGGATGACCCCGCGAACGAGAATTCGACCGAACTGCCCGGGTGGTCGGTCTTGAACTGCTCGCCCAACTGGGTGAACGACTGCTTGAGCGACGCGGCCGCGAACACCATCAGATGGCCGCCCGAGCCGCCCGTCGTGGCGGGACCACTCGACGACGACTGGGCCGACGACCCGCATCCGCCGATCAGCGCGACCGACAGCAAGCCGGCGAAGGCCAGTCCCAACGTGCGTTTCACGAAGTTCCTCCAGGGGTCTCGACGATGACGGTGGTGGCCTTGACGACGGCGACGGCGACGCTGCCCGGCTCGAGATTCAGTTCGCGGACCGCGTCGGTGCTCATCAACGAGACGACGGTGAAGGGGCCGCACTGCATTTCGACCTGCGACATCACCGTGTCGGACGTCACCTTGGTGACCAGTCCCGCGAAGCGGTTGCGGGCCGAACTGGCCACCGCGACGGGATCCTGAGGCACCCGACCGGCGTTCGCCCCGACGAAGGCCGCCAACTCGGCCCCGTCGAGGACCTTGCGGCCGGACTCGTCGTTGGTCGCCGAGACGCTGCCGTCGTCGATCCACCGGCGGACGGTGTCGTCGCTGACGCCGAGCAGTTCGGCGGCTTCCCGGATGCGGATCGTCGGCATCACCGAATCCTATCCGCACCTGCGGACGCAACTACCGAATAACTCCGCAACTACGGACACGACGTGTCCACACCCTGCGATCTGTGGAGTATTCGCGGCGGTGAACGCCGCGAATACTCCACGACTCGCTAACTGGTCAACGCGATGTACTTGGTGTCGAGGTACTCCTCGATACCCTCCGACCCGCCTTCGCGTCCGAGGCCGGACTGCTTCACGCCCCCGAACGGCGCCGCCGGATCGGAGATCACCCCGCGGTTGACGCCGACCATGCCCGCCTCGATGGCCTCGGCCACCCGCAGCGCGCGGTCCAAGCCCTGGGTGTAGATGTAGGCGGCCAGCCCGTATTCGGTGTCGTTGGCGGCGGCGATGCCCTCTTCCTCGGTGTCGAAGCCGATCACCGGAGCGACGGGTCCGAACACCTCCTCCTTGAAGATGCGCGCCGAGGCGGGGACGTCGGCCAGCACGGTCGCCGGGTAGAAGTGCCCCGAGCCACCCGGTGCGACGCCGCCGACGGCGACCGTGGCGCCCTTGGACACGGCATCGGACACCAGGTCCTCGACGGTCGCGACCTGCTTGGCGCTGATCAACGGTCCCAACGTCGACGACTTGTCGAGTCCGTTGCCCAGCTGGTACTCACCCATCCGCTTCACCAGCTTCTCGGTGAACTCCGCGCGCACCGCGTTGGCCACGTGGAAGCGGTTGGACGCCGTGCACGCCTCACCGCCGTTGCGCATCTTGGCCAGTAGCGCGCCTTCGACGGCGGCATCGACGTCTGCGTCGTCGAACACGATGAACGGCGCATTGCCGCCCAGCTCGAGCGACAGCCGCAGCAGTTTGTCGGAGCTCTGCTTGGCCAGCGCCTTGCCGACGCCCGTCGACCCCGTGAAGGTCAGCTTCCGCAGCCGCCCGTCATCGATGAGGGCGGTGGTCAGGTCGCCGGGCTTGCTCGTCGGCAGCACCGACAGCACGCCCTTGGGCAGCCCCGCCTCGTCCATCAACTTGGCCAGCAGCAACATCGTCAGTGGCGTCTCCTGGGCCGGCTTGATGATCATCGTGCAGCCGGCCGCCATCGCGGGACCGATCTTGCGGGTGCCCATCGCCAGGGGGAAGTTCCACGGCGTGATGGCCAAACACGGCCCGACGGCGGACTTGGTGACGATGATGCGACCGTTGCCCGCCGGGGCCTTGGTGTAGCGCCCGTCGATGCGCACCGCCTCCTCGGCGAACCAACG
>JAHFVB010000185.1 GCA_023264755.1 Mycobacterium sp.
TGGCTGCGCCCGCGTCGGCGTGCAGAGCGGGGTCGGCGAGCTGACGCTCGTGGTCGGCGTGCTCGGCGAGCAGCGCCTCGATCTTGGGCGCGTTTTCGGTCATGCAAGCCTCCTTCCCCAGCTGTGCGGTATCGAATCTCTCGCTAGACGCGAACGGCGCCCGTCTGACGCGAGTGCGACAGAACGGGCGCCGATCGAGGTACTACTTGTCGGTCGTGGCGGCCTTCTCGCCGGTGTTGCGCTTGCCGTAGCGCTTCTCGAAGCGGGCCACGCGGCCGCCGCTGTCGAGAATCTTCTGCTTGCCGGTGTAGAAGGGGTGGCACTGCGAGCAAACCTCGACCACGATGTGGCCGCTCTCCTTGGTGCTACGCGTCTGGAAGGTGTTGCCACAGCCGCAGACCACGGTGGTCTCGACGTAGGCGGGGTGAATGCCCGATCTCATTTCATGGTCCTCTTCGATAGGTGGTCGCCGGGTCGTCTGAGGTGCTGGCCGTCGAGGCCATCAGGCGTGAACCGGAACCGAGGGGTCGGCGGTAGATTATGCCAGGTCAGCCGCCAGTCTCCTAAACGCGTGCAGACCGTGGGCTATTCCTCGGGTCAACGCAGGGCACGCGGGCCCGCTACCGAACCTGTTGGGCCAACCGGTAGCCGGTCTGGTCGCGTTTCCACATGACTCCCCCTGTCACGTCGAGGCCCCGCGCGACGAGTTCGCGCTTGAGGATCTTGTTGGTCGCCGTGGTGGGTAGCTCGTCGGTGATCCATACGTACCGTGGCCGAGCCTTCGGCGACAGCTCTTCGTGCGTGGACAGGAAGTGCTCGAACTCGGATGCGTCGAACTCCGCTCCGTCACGCAGGACGACGGCGGCCATCACCTGGTCGCCGACGAGCTCGTCGGGGACCGCGTAGACCACTGCGCGGCTGACCGCCGGGAACTGGACGAGCACCCGCTCGATGGGCGCGGTGGCCATGTTCTCGCCGTCGACGCGCAGCCAGTCGGCACTGCGGCCGGCGAAGTAGATCCAGCCGTCGGCGTCGCGGTAGGCCAGGTCACCCGACCAGTACATGCCGTGCTTGATTCGCTCGTCGGTGGCGGACGGGTCGTTGTAGTAGCCGCGGAACAGTCCGCTGCCGGTCGTGTTGACCAACTCCCCCACCGCTTCGTCCGCGTTGAGCAGGGCGCCGGCGTCGTCGAACTCCGCGACCGCGCATTCCCGGAGCGAGTCGGGGTGGTAGATGGCCACGCCCGGATAGCCCCGGCCGATCGATCCGGGCGGACAGCCGTCCTCTCGGATGACGACGATCGCGTTCTCGGTCGAGCCGAAGCCGTCCCACACCGAGCAGTCGAAACGCCGGGCGAACTCGGCGATGTCGCGGTCGCTGGCTTCGTTGCCGAAGGCGACGCGCAGCGGGTTGTCGTGGTCGTCCGGTTGCGCGGGGGTGGCCAGGAGGTACGCCAGTGGCTTGCCGACGTAGTTCATATAGGTGACGCCGTGGGCGCGCACGTCGGCGAGGAAGCGCGACGCCGAGAACTTGGCCGGAACCATCGCCGCGCCAGAGCTCAAGGCCACCGCCCAGCCCGCGTACACCCCGTTGGAGTGGAACAACGGCATCGACAGGTAGGCCACGTCGTCGGTGGTGAGTTCGTACTTCGCCACCAGGGCCAGGCCCGCGATCAGTACGACGGCGTGCGGCACCTGAACGGCCTTGGGCTCCCCGCTGGTGCCGGAGGTGAAGATCATCATGAACGTGTCATCGGGGGTCGATTCCCGGTACGGGGTTAGCGGTGGCGCGGCGGCCAACTCGGCCGCCCACTCCGGGCTGGAGACGTCGATGACCCGGACGCCGGGTAGCTCGAGCCCGGCGATCAGCGCGCGGTGTTCGGCGTCGACCAGCAGTATTTGGGTGTCCACGCGGAGGATGTCACGGGCGAGCGCTGGCCCGCGGCGGGTGGTGTTGATCCCGCACAACGTGAAACCGCCCAGCCCCGCTGCCGCCAACGCCCGGAGCATGTCGGGGGTGTTGCCGAGCAGCGTGCCGACGTGCATCGGCCGGTTGGGATCGGCGGCGGTGATCAGGGCGGCCGCCTGTGCACTGGCCTCTGCGAGGTGCGCGCGCCACGACCAGGTCCGGTCGCCGTGCCTCAACCCGACCGTGTCGTCGTCCGCCCGCTCGCGTAGCAGTTGCTGGAGCGTCTCAGCCATGAGATCCACCTTGATCCGTTTGCTCAACAATTATGAACAGATTCCAAAATCTGTCTACTGCCCTCGCCCCGGTCACGGTACCGTGCGCTCCTTGGCAGAATGCATCCGTCCCACCGATCGCGTAGCGAAACGAGCAGGAGTTCCCTTGACCAGCACCGCGGAACGCAAGACGGTTCGCGACCGGTTGATCGACGCCGCCGAGACATGCCTGCGCGACAAGGGCATTCGAGCCACGACGGTATCGGAGGTGGCCGAGGTCGCCGGGGTGTCGCGCGGGTGGCTCTACCGCCACTTCCCCGACAAGGCGTCGCTGCTCGGTGCTGCGATCGTGCGGCTCAACGATGCGTACTGGTCGGAGTCGCACGCGATCCTCGAAGGGATATTGGGGCTGGATCGCCAGCTCGTCGCAGGCATTCGACATGGCCGTGCCGCCTACGACGACCCCGGCACGCTGTTGATGAAGCTGCGGGTCGACGAACCCGAGGAGTTCGCGGCGTGCGCCGGGGCCGGCGTACTCGGGTTGGTGCCAGACCTGGCCGAGTTCTGGTCGCGCTACCTGGTGGCCGCTCGCGACCGGGGCGACGTCCACCCCGACACCAACATCGACGAGGCTTCGGAATGGGTTGCGCGCGTGCTGCTTTCGCTCGCAACCGTCCCGGGTGAGACGTTCGACGTCGACGATCCGGACGCCATGCTGGGCTACGTCCAGCGCTACGTCATGCCAGGGCTGCGCGCCGACCCGGCCGGCTGACGAAAAAGGCCCCCGCCCTTACGGGCAGGGGCCTCTTGCAGACCGTCGATCAGTCGTGATCCATGTTCCCCGGCGTGGTCTTGGAGACCTGCATGAGGAACTCGTAGTTGGTCTTCGTCTTGCGCAGCTGGCTCATCAACAGGTCGATGGCCGCGTGCGGGTCGAGCCCCGACAACACCCGACGCAGCTTGTGCACCACGCCGAACTCGTCGGTCGAGAGCAGCAATTCGTCCTTGCGCGTGCCGGACGGGTTGACGTCCACGGCCGGGAACACCCGACGCTCGGAGATCTTGCGATCCAGCTTGAGCTCGGCGTTGCCGGTGCCCTTGAACTCCTCGAAGATCACCGTGTCACCGGTGGAGCCCGTCTCGACCATCGCCGTGGCGATGATGGTCAGCGAACCGCCGAACTCGATGTTGCGGGCCGCGCCGAGGAACCGCTTGGGCGGGTAGAGCGCCGTGGAATCGACACCACCGGACAGGATGCGACCCGATGCGGGGGACGCGTTGTTGTAGGCACGTCCGAGCCGGGTGATCGAGTCGAGCAACACGACGACGTCCTTGCCCTGCTCGACCAGGCGCTTGGCCCGTTCGATCGCCAACTCGGCGGCCTGGGTGTGGTCTGACGGCGGCCGGTCGAAGGTCGAGGCAATGACCTCACCCTTGACCGAACGCTGCATGTCGGTGACCTCTTCGGGCCGCTCGTCGACGAGCACCACCATGAGGTGGCATTCGGGGTTGTTCACGGTGATCGCGTTGGCGATGTCCTGCAGAATCGTCGTCTTACCCGCCTTGGGCGGCGACACGATCAACGCGCGCTGACCCTTGCCGATCGGCATGATCAGATCGATTACCCGGGTGGTCAACCGCTCCGGAGTGGTCTCCAGGCGCAGCCGCTGGTTCGGGTAGAGCGGGGTCAGCTTGTTGAAGTCGGGACGATTCTTGGCGTCCTCGACCCGACCGCCGTTGACGGTGTCCAGGCGAACCAGCGGGTTGAACTTCTGGCGCGGGTTCTGGCCACCGCCGCCACCGCCGGTGCCCTCGCCCTCACGGGCGACACGGACCGCGCCGGTCACGGCATCGCCGCGACGTAGGCCGTTCTTGCGGACCATGTTCATGGACACGTAGACGTCGTTGGGCCCGGCCAGGTAGCCAGACGTCCGGACGAACGCGTAGTTGTCCAGCACGTCGAGGATGCCGGCCACGGGCTGCACGACGTCGTCTTCGCGCAACTCGGTGTCGCCACCGCCGCCGCTTTCTCCGCCGACCCGGTCGCCACGACGCCTGCGATCACGGAAGCGGCGGCCCCGTCGGCCCTGCCGTCCGTCCTCGTCGTCATCGTCGTTGTTCTGGTTGTTGTTCTGGTTATTGCTGTTGTTGCCTTGGTTGCTGCCGGCATTGTTGTTGCCGCCGTTGTTGTTGCCGGCGTTGTTGTTGCCGCCGTTGTTGCGGTTGTTGGCGTTGTTCGAGTTGCCGCCGCCGTTGTTCTTCTCGCTGTTGTCGTCAGAGCGGTTGCCGCCGGAGCGGTTCTGCCGACCCGAATCCTGGTTGCCCTGCTCGGCAGCCTTCTCCTGGGTCTTGTCGGCCCGGTCGGCGCGCTCGCCACGGTCGGCCCGTTCGGTCCTTTCGGGCCGCTCGGTCCTTTCGGGCTTGTCGGTCTTTGCCGGGGCTTCGACCTTGTCCTCGGAGGCCGGCGCAGCGGCCTTCTCGTCGGTCTTGACGCTCGCATCGGTCGTGACGGCGGCATCGGCGACGACGCCATCCGGCGCACCGGCCTGACGCGAGGCACCACGGCGCTCACGACGTGCACGCGGAGGTGCGGCGTTGGCTTCCGGGGCCGACTCGGCGGGTGCGGCCGCACTGGTCGGGGCGGCTTCGGCGGCTGGCGCAACGGCCGTGCCGTTGCCCTGACCGCGTTGTTCGCGGATGGCGGCGATGAGTTCGCTCTTGCGCATCGCCGAGGCACCCTTGATGCCGACCTCGTTGGCAAGTGCGCGCAGGTCAGGCAGCACCATGCCGGTCAGCGAACCACCGCGACCGCTCGGCGCGACGCCGGAAACCGGCGCCGTCGCCACCGAGGGCGCGGCAGCCTGGTCCGGCGCGGCCGAAACCTGCTGGGTGAGGTCTGAATTCACGGATTCCGGCAACGAGACGCTTTCGCTGCTGCCGCCAGCCGTGATGAGGTCCGTATCAGTCACGGATTTCCTTTCCTTCCCTCGCCGATGTTTTCGGGCAAGGGTTCTGTGCATTCAGCCATTCGGCCCGAGGCCGGCTACTGAATGCCTTAGTCCCACCGTCGCCTGTGCAACGGTGATCGCCAGGATTCGCCTGCATGGGCGAATCGACAGTCCACGAGATTGAACACCTAAAGAGAGAGTGGTCGTCCTAGTGTAGGCGCAGGCAGAGACGCTGCGATTGCTGGACAACTGCGAGAATAACCCGCATCGGTGTTCGAAGCAAGACAACCCGTGATTCGGATGTGACAACTGTCAACTTCCCACCGGGACACCGGCCGCCCAACGCACTCCGTCACCGACCGACATCTCCCGCACGTGGAATCCGTGCGCGGCGCCGAACTCGAGAGCTTCGGCGGGCAAGTCGGCACCGGCACTGATGGCGATAACCGCAGGTCCGGCGCCAGATAGCACCGCTGCTATCCCACAACGCCGCAGCATCGCGAGGTATTCCGCCGATGCCGGCATGGCCGCCGCCCGCTGTGGTTGGTGCAGCCTGTCCTCGGTGGCCGCCACCAGCAGGTCGGGCCGCTCGGTGAGGGCCACGACCAGCAGCGCTGCGCGACTGACGTTGAACCGCGCGTCGACGTGGCTGACCTGTTCGGGCAGCAGCACCCGGGTCTCCGCCGTCGAGGACCGCACCTGGGGCACGGCGGGAAAGAGCCGGATGTCGGGATGCAGCCGCAATGGCGCGGCCGCATACCGGGGCTTGCGCTCGGCGTGCTCGGTATAGGACACGACCGCCCCGCCGAGCACGGCCGCCGACGCGTTGTCGGGGTGGCCCTCGAACTCCGAGGAGAGTTGCACGAGTTCGGCATCGGACAGTGCGGTCGAACCCGCCTGCACGACAAGCCCATTGGCTGCGGCGAGGCCGCCGACGACGGCCGCGGCGGAAGAGCCCAGCCCGCGCGAGTGCGGAATCTCGTTGCGGCAGCGCACCGTAAGCCCCGGCGCCTGGACACCCGCGGCCTGCAAGCCTCGCTCGATGGCGCGCACGACCAGGTGCGACGAGTCGAGCGGAACCTGACCGGCGCCCTCCCCCTCGACCTCGATGGAGAGCCCGGATTCGGTTGTCTCCAGGAGAATCTCGTCGTACAGGCTCAGGGCCAGGGCCAAGCTGTCGAAGCCGGGGCCCAGGTTCGCGCTGGACGCGGCGACCACCGCGTGGGCGGTCAACCCGGCGGGCAGAGTGCGCATCACCGACGGTTCACCTCCGCTAGACCAGGCCGAGTTCGGCGGCGACCGCAATGGGGTCGACCGCGATGGCCGTGACCGGCGGCAGTTCCTTGAGCGCCGTATCGGGATCCTTGAGCCCGTTGCCCGTCACGGTGCAGACGACGGTGGAGCCCTTCGGCACCCAGCCGTCTTCGACGGACTTGAGCAGGCCCGCGATGCTGGCCGCCGACGCCGGCTCGACGAACACGCCTTCGCTGCGGGCCACCAGGTGATAGGCGGCCAGGATCTCTTCGTCCGTCGCGGCCAGGAAGCGGCCGTTGGACCGTTGCTGGGCCTCGACGGCGGAGTTCCACGACGCCGGTGACCCGATGCGGATGGCCGTGGCGATGGTCTCCGGGTTGGAGACCGGCTCCCCCAGCACCAACGGAGCCGCGCCGGCGGCCTGGGTGCCCAGCATGCGCGGCAGCTTCTGCGCGAGCCCGTCGCGGTGATACTCGGTGTAGCCCGTCCAGTACGCGGTGATGTTCCCCGCGTTGCCGACGGGCAGCGCATGAATGTCGGGGGCCTCGCCGAGGGCGTCGACGATCTCGAACGCCGCGGTCTTCTGCCCCTCGATACGGAAGGGATTGACCGAGTTGACCAGCGAGACCGTCGGGAAGTCCGCGGTGAGCTTGCGGGCCAATTCCAGGCAGTCGTCGAAGTTGCCGTCGATCTGGATGATCTTGGCACCGTGCATGACGGCTTGGGCGAGCTTGCCCATCGCGATCTTGCCCTGCGGGATCAGCACCGCACAGGTGATGCCCGCCCGCGCGGCGTAGGCCGCCGCAGAGGCCGAGGTGTTGCCGGTGGAGGCGCACAGCACCGCCTTCTGACCTCGCGCCACCGCCTCGGTGACGGCCATGGTCATGCCGCGGTCCTTGAACGATCCGGTGGGGTTGAGCCCCTCGACCTTCAAATGCACCGTGCAGCCGGTCTGTTCGGACAGCCGGGCGGCATGGATCAGCGGCGTGCCGCCTTCGAGCAGGGTGATCGGCGTCCAGTCGTCCTCGACGGGCAACCGATCGCGGTAGGCGGCGATCAGGCCGGGCCAGGGTTGATGGACGGCCGTGCGGGCGGACCCGGTCATTCGCTCGTTCCTTCCAGCCGAAGCACGCTGTTGATGCTCTGTACCACGTCCAAGTCGGCAAGCGCGGCAACGGTTTCCGATTGTGCCGAGTCGGTGGCTCGGTGAGTGACGACGACGATGCGGGCTCCGCAGCGCTGGCCCTCCTCGTCGACCATGCCCTCCTGCCGCACTTCGGCGATACTCACCTCGCGCTTGCCGAATTCGGCTGCGACGGAGGCCAACACGCCCGGCTTGTCGGCGACGTTCATGCTGACGTAGTAGCGCGTCGGGATGAACCCGATGGGCGCGATGGGCAGTTGCGCGTACTTGGACTCGCGCGGTCCGCGCCCACCCAGCACGCGGTTGCGGGCCGCCATCACGACGTCGCCCATCACCGCCGACGCGGTCGGCGCCCCACCGGCGCCCTGGCCGTAGAACATGAGCCGGCCAGCCGCCTCGGCTTCGACCACCACGGCGTTGAACGCGCCGTTGACCGTGGCCAACGGGTGCTCGTAGGGCACCAGCGCCGGGTACACCCGGGCGGAAACCCGTTGTTGTCCTTCGTCGTTGGTGAGCCGTTCGCAGATCGCCAGCAGCTTGATGTTGCAGCCGAGCGCGCGGGCCGACTCGAAGTCGGCCGAGGTGACCTTGGTGATGCCCTCGCGGTAGACGTCGTCGGCGGTGACCCGGGTGTGGAAGGCGATGGAGGCCAGGATGGCGGCCTTGGCGGCGGCGTCGTAGCCCTCGACGTCGGCAGTGGGGTCGGCTTCGGCGTATCCGAGCGCACTGGCGTCGGCCAGTGCGGACTCGTAGTCGGCGCCCGTGTCGTTCATCGCCGAGAGGATGTAGTTGGTGGTTCCGTTGACGATTCCGGCCACCCGCAGCACTGTGTCACCGGCCAGCGACTGGGTCAGCGGGCGGATCACCGGGATGGCGCCGGCCACGGCCGCCTCGAAGTACAGGTCGGCGTGCGCCCGCTCCGCGGCCTGCGCCAGTTCGCCGGTGGACTGCGCCATCAGCGCCTTGTTGGCCGTGACCACCGACTTGCCGCGTTCGAGCGCGGCCAGGATGGCCTTGCGGGCCGGTTCCACCGGGCCCATCAACTCGACGACGATGTCGACGTCGTCGCGGCAGACCAGGGCCTCCACGTCGTCGGTGAGCAGCTCGACGGGCACGCCGCGATCGGCGGCCACCCGGCGTACGCCGATGCCGCGCAGTTCCAGCGGCGCACCGATGCGCGCGGCCAGGTCGGCGGCACTCTGCTCGATGATCCGCAC
>JAHFVB010000581.1 GCA_023264755.1 Mycobacterium sp.
CCACATCAGGATGAAGCCGAAGATCAGCGCGAACAACGCGAGCACGATGACGGCGTACGCGAATTGGGTGGGCGTGACGTTGTGCAGCACCAACGTGATGATCGCGGCCAACAGGATGCCGAGCACCGGCACGCCCGACCCCAGCGCCCACACCAGCAGGGTGCGGCCCATCAAGCCCGGGGCGAGCCGCCGCGGCGGCGGGCCGACCTCCAAGGCCTGCGCCGCGACCGGGCGCAACGCGAACTCGGTGAACAGGTAACAGCTGGCCGACACGACGATTCCGGGAAAGCTGATGCCCAGCAACGTCTTGGGAATGAAGCCACTGTCGACGAGCCCGTAACACGTGGTGAGCAGGATGGTGCCGACTCCCCAGAGGATGAGCAGCACGCGGGTCAGTCGCCACGGCGCGAAGAAGGTGGCGCGTTGGTCCTTCGGCGTGGGCTCCCGCTCCTCGATCGACCATCGCACGTTGCGAATGACCCGATTCGTCGCCCAGATGACGCCGACGATGAGAGCGCCGCCGATGTACGCGGGTGCCACCAGGAAGCTGACCCACAGGGCGTCGTCGTCGAAGACGCTCGGAGTGGGGAACGTGACCGTGATGACCAGAAGCGAAACCGCGATGCCGATCAGGTTGGCCACCACGACGACGGTGGTCAGGATCAGTTGGATGCGGATGCGGCGCCGACGCGGGCTCTCGGAGACCCGGCCCAGTATCCACGAGCCGAATTCGGGAGTGGACGACCCTCGACTGCTCTGATTGGTGACCTTCTCGAGCACCAGGCCCAGGCGCTGTGCATTGCTCTTCTTGTCCGTCATCGTGGCGTCAGCCTAGTGAGCCGTCATGCGCCATCTAAGGTGGTTCGGTGCGGCTCGTCATTGCTCAGTGCACCGTCGACTACGTCGGACGGCTCACCGCCCACCTCCCATCGGCTCGGCGGTTGCTGTTGTTCAAGGCGGATGGGTCGGTCAGCGTGCACGCCGACGACCGTGCCTACAAGCCGTTGAACTGGATGAGCCCGCCGTGCTGGGTCACCGAGCAGGACGACGGTCCCGGGCTGGTGTGGGTGGTGGAGAACAAGGCGGGCGAGCAGCTGCGCATCACCGTCGAGGACGTCGAGCACGATTCGAGCCACGAACTTGGTGTCGACCCCGGGCTAGTGAAGGACGGTGTCGAGGCTCACCTGCAGGAACTGCTCGCCGAACACGTCGAGCTGCTGGGGATGGGCTACACCCTGGTACGCCGCGAGTACATGACGGCCATCGGGCCGGTGGACCTGATGTGCCGCGACGAACTCGGCCGCTCGGTGGCCGTCGAGATCAAGCGGCGCGGAGATATCGACGGCGTCGAACAGCTCACCCGTTACCTCGACCTGCTCAACCGCGACACTCTGCTCGCCCCGGTGAGCGGCGTCTTCGCGGCCCAACAGATCAAACCGCAGGCCCGCACGTTGGCGGCCGATCGCGGAATACGTTGTGTGACTTTGGACTACGACCAGATGCGCGGGCTGGACAGCACCGAGTTCCGGCTGTTCTGAGCGCTGGTCGTCATGCCCAGACGTCGCCGCCCGCCCCGAAGTTCGACGCCGCCGCTACCGTCGTTGGCCACGCGCCGCATCGAGCAGGGCGCCGACGGCTACGACTACGAGGTGCGTCCGGTCGCCGGCGCGCGGGCCACCAAGACCTATCGCTGTCCCGGGTGTGATCACGAGCTCAGGCCCGGCACGGCGCACGTCGTGGTCTGGCCCGCCGAAGCGGGGGAGTCCGCGGTCGACGACCGACGGCACTGGCATACGCATTGTTGGGCCAATCGCTCGAGGCGCGGCCCGACTCGGAAGTGGTCGTGAAGCGGAAGTTCTAGTGCTCTTCGGCGGCCGGTTGGACCAGCTCGACCAGCACCCCACCGGCGTCCTTCGGGTGGATGAAGTTGATCCGAGAGTTGGACGTGCCCCGGCGCGGCACGTCGTAGAGCAGCCGGATGCCATCGGCGCGCAACTTCGCCGATAGCGTCTCGAGGTCGCTGACCCGGTAGGCGAACTGCTGCAGGCCGGGGCCGCGCTTGTCGAGGAACTTGGCGATGGTCGACGTCTCGTCGAGCGGGGCCATCAGCTGAACCTGGGCGCTGCCCTTGGTCGCGCCGCGCACCGACAGCATCGCCTCGCGGATGCCCTGCTCCTCGTTGACCTCTTCGTGCAAGACGATCATCCCGAGGTGGTCGTGGTACCACTTGATGGCGACGTCCAGGTCGGGGACCGCAATTCCGACGTGGTCGATCGCAGTTACCAGTGCACTCGCGAGCGCGGGACGGGCATCAACCTGCTCGGTGGTCATAACGCAACGGTAACCTTAACCCGAATGTTTGCGGAATGTGTGATCGGCCACACGGGTGCCACACAACGCCGCCCGAAGCCTTGGAGGTAGTAGATGACGACGTCGGTGATCGTTGCTGGAGCTCGGACTCCGATAGGCAAGCTCATGGGTTCGCTGAAGGACTTCTCGGGTAGCGACCTGGGGGCCATCGCGATCGCGGGCGCATTGGAAAAGGCTGGAGTGCCGGCCTCGGAGGTCGACTACGTGATCATGGGCCAGGTACTGACGGCGGGGGCCGGCCAGATGCCGGCCCGCCAGTCTGCCGTCGGCGCCGGGATCGGCTGGGACGTGCCTGCGCTGACCATCAACAAGATGTGTCTGTCCGGCATCGACGCCATCGCGCTGGCCGATCAGCTGATTCGGGCCGGCGAGTTCGACGTGGTCGTCGCCGGTGGGCAGGAGTCGATGACCAAGGCGCCGCACCTGTTGATGGACAGCCGGGCCGGCTTCAAGTACGGCGACGTGACGATGCTGGATCACCTGGCCTACGACGGGCTGTTCGACGTGTTCACCGATCAGCCGATGGGTGCGCTCACCGAGCAGCGCAACGATGTCGACCAGTTCACCCGCGCCGAGCAGGACGAGTTCGCCGCGCGCTCGCATCAGCGGGCCGCTGCGGCCTGGAAGGACGGCGTCTTCGCCGACGAGGTGGTGCCGGTGCCGA